>DAIQBC010000088.1:0-9480 GCA_036781345.1 Acidimicrobiales bacterium
ACATCGACACGATGATCCGCAGGTAGAGAAACGCCGCCACGACGGCGGTGAGCATCGCGATGACGGCCAGCCAGGTGGACCCAGCGTCGATGGCGGCGGTGATCACGTAGAACTTGGCGAAGAAGCCCGAGGTGAGGGGCACACCGGCCTGTGCGAAGAGGAACAGGGCGAAGACGAGCGCCAGCACGGGACGGTCGCGGGACAACCCCCGGTAGTCGTCGAGGCCGTTGCCGACGTCTCCCTTGCGGCTCACGACGGTGATGACACCGAAGCTGCCGGCGACCATGAACGTGTAGGCCGCCAGGTAGAAGAGCGCGGCCTGGACGCCGCGCTCGGTGGCGGCCTGGACCGCGACCAGCACGAACCCGGCGTGGTTGATCGACGAATAGGCCAGCATCCGCTTCACGTCGGTCTGCACGACCGCGAGCACGGAACCGACCACCATCGTGACGGCCGCGAGGGCGTAGACGATGGGCTGCCAATCGGTGCTGTAAGCGCCGAAGGCGAGGTAGAACACGCGCAGCAGGCCGGCGAAGCCCGCCACCTTCACACCGGACGCCATCCAGGCCACGCTCGGGGTTGGGGCACCCTGGTACACGTCCGGCGTCCAGAAGTGGAACGGCACTGCCGCCACCTTGAAGCCGAAGCCCACCAGCATCAGGGCAAGACCCGCCAGCACCAACCCGCTGTGGACGAGGACGGTGGTGGACAGGAAGGTCGAGATGTCGACGAGGTTGGTGGACCCGGTGCCTCCGTAGGTGAGGGCGATGCCGTAGAGGAAGAACGCCGACGAGAAGGCGCCCAGCACGAAGTACTTCACACCGGCTTCCTGCGAGGTGACCTTGCGCAGGTGCATGGCGGCCAGCACGTAGACCGCGATCGAGAGGATCTCGAGGCCGAGGAACATCACGATGAGATCGTTGGCCGAGGCCATCATCAGCCCGCCTGAAGCCGAGAGCAGCATGAGGACGTAGGGCTCTGCGCCCTCCATGTCCTCACGGCGCAGCCACCCGTCGAGCAGCAGCGCTCCGAGGATCACCGCGGCGCAGATCGTGAGGGTGGCGAACACCGAGAAGCCGTCCACACCGATCGCCTGGCTCAGCGTGGAGAACGGGCCCCGTTCAGCGTCCTGCACGCGCTCCCACAGCGGAACGGCGGCAAGGATGGCACCCCCGGCCGTGAGGGTGGTCCACAGGGCGTAGATGCCCTTGGCCGGGCGGCGGGCGGAGAGCGAATCGACCGCCAGGAGGAGCAGCGCCCCGCCCACTAGCACGAGGATCGGCGCCACGGCTGACCAGGCCACGTTGACGCTCTCCACCGGCACGGGCGTGTCGTCGACCGGCTGCAGAAGGAGCGCGAGCAGGCTCACGGCGTCTCCGCCTCATCAGCACCGGCGCTGGCAACTGCGGGTTCGGTGTAGTCGGAGTGATCCTCGATGTGGGTGACGAGGCGAGCCACCGCTGGTTCGATGCGGTCGAGCATGGGCTTCGGGTAGACACCGAGAAACACGATGAGCCCGAGGAGCGGAGCCATCACCAGCGCCTCCTGCCAGGTGAGGTCGGGCATGTGTGCGTTGTCCTCGTCAGGCTCGCCGTGGAACACCCGCTGGTAGGCCCAGAGCAGGTAGAGGGCGGCGAGGATCACGCCGGCCGCGGCGATCACCGTGAACCAGCGCCTGGTGAGGAAGGAGCCCACCAGGATGAGGAACTCCCCTGCGAACCCGTTGAGGCCCGGCAGGCCGATCGAGCTCAGCATCACCACCGTGAAGACGCCCGCCATGATCGGCGCCGACTTCTGGAGGCCCTTGAGGGCCGAGATCTCGCGGGTGTGGCGACGGTCGTAGATCATGCCGACGAGGAGGAACAGGGCGCCGGTGGAGATCCCGTGGTTCACCATCTGCACCACACCACCCTGGATGCCCTGGGTGGTGAGGGCGAAGGTGCCGAGGATGATGAACCCGAGGTGGGCCACCGAGGAGTAGGCCACGAGTCGCTTGAGATCTCGCTGCATCGTGGCGACCACGGCGCCGTAGACGATGCCGATCACGCCGAGGGTGACGAGGCCGGGTGCGAAGAACACCGATGTCTCGGGGAACAGGTAGAGGCCGAAGCGCACGAAGCCGTAGGTGCCGAGCTTGAGCATGACGCCGGCCAGGATCACCGAGCCGGCGGTGGGGGCCTGGGTGTGGGCATCGGGGAGCCACGTGTGCAGAGGGAACAGGGGCACCTTCACCGCGAAGGCGATGGCAAAGGCCAGGAAGACCCAGCGGATCGCCGACCAGTCGACAGGGTTGGCGCTGGTGGATGTGTCGGCGACGTGTTGTGACTCGGCGATGTCCACGAGGTCGAAGTCGAGGGGCGGGTTCTTGAGCTCCTCGATCCGAGTCAGGTCCTGATCGATCACGGCTTGCGTGGCGGCATCGATCCCGGTGCCGTTGTTGGCTGCGTCCTGCTGGGTCTGGATCACCCGTGCCTGGATGCTGGTGGCCTCGGCCGCGTTGTCGACGGCCACGCCGTCTCGGTGGAGGAAGGCCAGGCTCACAATGCCCACCAGCATCAGGGCCGACCCGAGCATGGTGAAGATGAAGAACTTGAGGGCGGCGTACACGCGCTCGGCGTAGCCCCACCCGCCGATGAGGAAGTACATCGGCACCAGCACGATCTCGAACATGACGAAGAACAGGAACAGGTCGAGGGCGCAGAACACCCCGATGCAGCCGCCCTGCAGGATGAGCAGCCAGGCGTAGTACGGCTTGGGGTCGTGGTGCGGCGCGACGGCGACGATGGCCAGCGGGAACAGCAACCCGGACAGAACGACGAGGAACAGCGAGATCCCGTCGATCCCGAGGTGCCAGGAGATCCCGAAGTCGGTGATCCAGGCTCGCCTCATCTCGAACTGGAAGCCGGCGTCGTTCGTGTCGAAGGCGGCCAACAGCCAGAGGGTGATCGCTCCCGTGCCGACCGCGAACAGCAGGGCGACAAGGCGGTGCAGCTCGGCTCGACCCTTCGGGATCAAGGCGACGACCGCCGCGCCCACGAAGGGTGCCACGATGGCCGCGGTGAGCGGAGAGGTGGCCACGGAGTGCCCGGTCTCCGCCGCGAGCAGCGAGCTCAGCATCACAGACCGCCCGCTCGGGTGAGGAAGAAGAGGAGGAGCCCGACCGCACCCACGGCCACGCCGAGCGCGTAGCTGCGCACGAACCCGCTCTGGAGCACCCGGAGACCCTTGCCCCCGCCCCGCACCGAGGTGGCAACGCCATTGACCGCGCCGTCGATGACCCTGGCATCGAAGGCGGCCACCGCGTCGAAGCCCTTCTGCCCGGGCCCACCCATGAAGGCGGAGATGGTGCTGTCGTAGTACCAGCCCTGGGCGAGCAGCTCGGGCTCCACCGGTCGGTTGCGCTTCTGCAGGTAGACTCGAGCGGCGAGGACGATGCCGGCCACGCCGGCCAGGGTGGCGATCAGGGCCAGCCCCACCTTGGTGTTGGTGGCCACGCCGATCACGCGCTCGTTGCCTTCCAGCACCGGCTCGAGCCAGTGCTCGAGGAACTTGAGCTTCCCGGTGAAGGGGAGGTTCAGCCCGCCACCGACGATGGCGAGGCCCGCCAGCACGACGAGCGGCACGGTCATCGGCCACGGCGACTCATGCGGCTCGACGATGTGGTGCTCAGGGTCGTGTTCGGCGGTGCCATCGGTGTCGGCGGTGGGGGCCTTGCGCCAGCGCTCGTCGCCGAAGAAGACCATGAAGACCTGGCGGCTCATGTAGAAGGCGGTGAGCAGGGCCGTCACCAGGCCGATGGCCCACAGCGCCGGGCTCTTGTCGTAGGCGAACAGCAGGATCTCGTCCTTCGACCAGAAGCCTGCGAATGGGGGCACGCCGGCGATGGCCAACCACCCCACGATGAACGTGGCGGCGGTGATCGGCATGAGCTTCCGCAGGCCGCCCATGCGCCGCATGTCCTGCTCGTCGTGCATGCCGTGGATGACCGAGCCAGAGCCGAGGAACATCAGCGCCTTGAAGAACGCGTGCGTGACCATGTGGAAGATGGCCGCCACGTAGGCGCCCGTGCCGACGGCGAGGAACATGTACCCGAGCTGGCTCACCGTGGAGTAGGCGAGCACCTTCTTGATGTCGGTCTGGGCAACCGCGATCGTGGCGGCGAACAGCGCGGTGATGACACCGACCCAGGCGATGACGTCCGGCCCCCACGAGTAGCTCTGGGCCAGGATCGGGTTGACGCGCGTCATGAGATACACGCCCGAGGTCACCATGGTGGCGGCGTGGATGAGGGCCGACACGGGGGTGGGGCCGGCCATGGCGTCGGGCAACCACACGAACAGCGGCAGCTGCGCCGACTTCCCACACGCCCCCACGAACAGGAGCAAGGCGATGGCGGTGGCGGTGACCGGTGCGATCTGCGGGGCCCGCTCCAGCACCACCGAGTAGTCGAGCGAGCCGACCGTGGCGAAGGTGAGGAACATCGCCGTCATGAAGCCCCAGTCACCGATGCGGTTGGTGATGAAGGCCTTCTTGCCGGCGGAGGCGTTGGCGTCCTTCGAGAACCAGAAGGAGATCAAGAAGTAGGAGCAGGCGCCCACACCCTCCCAGCCCAGGAAGGTGATGAGCATGTTGCTGCCCAGCACCAACATCAGCATCGAGAACACGAAGAGGTTCATGTAGACGAAGAACTTGGCGAACTTCGGATCGCCGTGCATGTACCCGATCGAGTACAGGTGGATGAGCGTGCCGATGCCCGTGACGAACAGTGCCATCGTGATCGACAGCGGGTCGGCCAGGAACCCAGCCTTCACGTCCAACCCACCAACGTGCAGCCAGGTGAACAGGTCGTACACGTGCCGGCGCTGCTCAGGGTCCTCGCCCACGAGGGCCGCGAACACCACCAGGGTGGTGAGGAAGGCGGCGCCGCACGCCGCGGTGGCGAGCCAGCCGGCCACCGGCTCGCCCAGGCGTCTCCCGAGCACGAGCAGCACGATGAAGCCCGCCAGCGGGAGCGCGGGTATCAGCCAGACGAGATCGAGGGTGTCCACGCGTCAGCCCTTCAGCACGTTGACGTCGTCGGCCGTGGCCGAGGGTTGCTTGCGAAGCAGAGCCACGATGATCCCGAGGCCCACCACGACCTCGGCGGCCGCCACCACGAGGACGAACACGACCACGGCCTGACCGTCGACGTCGCGGAGCATCCGGGAGAAGGTGACGAAGGTGAGGGTGACGGCGTTGAGCATGAGCTCGATGCACATGAACATCACCAGGGGGTTACGGCGCACGAGCAGCCCGACGGCCCCGATGCTGAAGAGGATCGAGCCCAGCACGAGGTACCAGACCGGCGTGACCTCGGCGACGGCGATCATGGGGCATCCGCCGCCTCGGCCGCCGCTACCAACGGGTCCTCCACATAGTCGGCCCGCTTCACCTTGCGAGCCAGGACCACGGCCCCCACCACGGCGATCACCAGCAGCACCGACGTGACCTCGAAGGCGAACAGGTAGGTGGTGAAGATCGATTCGCCGAGCTGGGCGACGTCGGCCACCTCGGCTCGCAGCAGGTTGGCGTCGCCCGGACCGGCGATGGCACCGGTGGCCTCGCCCTCCGTGGAGCGGAAGGCCATCAGCGGCAGAGCCAGCACGGCCAGCCCAACGATGACCGCCGCGATGCGCTGACCGGCCCCGAGGGGCTCGATGGACAGGTCTTCGGACCGGTCGACGCCGAGCAGCATCAGCACGAAGAGGAACAGGACGACGATGGCGCCGGCGTAGACGATCACCTGCACTGCTGCTAGGAAGTTGGCGTCCTGCGCGATGAACAGCACGGCGATGCCGAACAGCGTGCCCACTAGCGACAGCGCAGCGTGCACAGGGTTGCTGTTCAGGACCACGCCCAGCGCCCCGATGATGCAGGCTGCCCCCGCCACGAGGAAGACGAAGAGCTCCATCAGTGGTGCCCACCGACGTCGTCGTGAACGGTGGCGTCGTCGTCCTCGTGGTCGACCACCGGTGCGGGAGACGTCTGACCGAGCTCTGGCGGCTTGACACCGAAGCCCAGCTCACCGGACCATGCGACGACACCGACGTAGTCGGCATCGCCCGACGCGGCGGTGGCCCGCACCCAGGCGGAGGACTTGGCCGCCACCAGGTCGAGATCCGACCAGTCCTCCCACGGCAGCTGCTGCGGTAGACCGTCGTCGTCGACCACCAGCTCGGCCTTCGTGTAGATGGCGTCCTGGCGGTTGGTGAAGGAGAACTCGAACAGCTTCGACTCGGTGATGGCCTCGGTGGGGCAGGCCTCCACGCACAGGTCGCAGTGGATGCAGCGCAGGTAGTTGATCTCGTAGACGAAGCCGTAGCGCTCACCGGGCGACACCGGGTCGTCGGGAGGGTTGTCGGCGCCTCGGACGTAGATGCAACGGGCGGGGCACACGCCGGCACACAGCTCGCAGCCGATGCACTTCTCCATCCCGTCCTCGTACCGGTTCAGCACATGGCGGCCGTGGAGGCGGTCGGCCTTCTGGCGCTTCGGGCCCGAGTCCTTCACATACGGGACCGTGACGGTGCGCCCGGTCTCGGTGCCCTTGAAGAGCTTGCCGAAGGTGACCCTGAACCCCTCGAGGTAGCCCATCAGGTGGACGCCCCTTCGTGCTCAGCCTGCTCACGTCGGTGCTGGGCGGTGCGCATGGCGCCCGTGAGCATCGCGTACCCCAGCACGATGGCGCCGAGGCCCCCGGTCACCACGAGACCGATGTTCCAGTCCGCGTCCCGCGCGATGTTGAGCGTGGCGAGGAGGAGCATCCAGCCGAGAGACAGCGGGATCAGCACCTTCCAGCCGAGGTCCATCAGCTGGTCGTAGCGGAACCGCGGCAGCGTGGCCCGCAACCACACGAACATGAAGAGGAAGAGGAAGAGCTTGCCCATGAACCACACCGGGCCCCAGATCCAGTCGGGACCGAAGAACGTGGGACCGGCGGGGCCGCCGAGGAACAGCGTGACGATGATGGCCGACATCGTCACGGTGTTCATGAACTCGGCCAGGAAGAAGAGTGCGAAGCGGATCGACGAGTACTCGGTGTGGAACCCGCCGACCAGCTCCTGCTCCGCCTCCACAAGGTCGAAGGGTGGCCGGTTGAGCTCGGCGGTGCCGGCGATCACGAAGATCACGAAGGGCACCACACCGGTGACCACGAGGTTCCACCGCGGGATGATGCCCCCGAAGCCGGAGCCGGCCTGGCTCATCACGATGTCGTGGGTGGACAGCGACCCGGCGAGGAGCACGACCGCCACAACGGACAGCCCGAGCGCCGCCTCGTAGGACACCATCTGGGCGGAGGCCCGCACCGACCCCAGCAGTGGGTACTTCGAGCCCGAGGACCAGCCCGCGAGCATCACGCCGTAAACAGCGATCGACGAGCAGGCGAGGATCAGCAGCACGCCGATGGGTGGGTCGGCCAGCTGGAGGAAGGTGTCGTGGCCGAACAGCCGCACCGCGCCCTGCTTCTCCTCGGTGAAGACGCCACCGATGGGGATGACGGAGAACACGAGGAACGCCGGCACCAGTGAGAGGAACGGAGCGAGGATGAACACTCGCCGGTCGGCTCGATCGGGCACCAGGTCCTCCTTGAAGAAGAACTTGATGCCGTCAGCCAGTGTCTGGAGGATCCCGAACGGCCCAGCCCGGTTGGGGCCGAGCCGGTTGCTCATGTCGGCGTGGAGCTTGCGCTCGAACCAGATCATGAGCAGCACGGCGACGAGCAGCAGCCCGAACGTGACCACCACCTTGAGCAGGACGATGAGCACCTCGGCGAGCCCGATGCCGCCGGCGAGGAGTGGGTCGATGGCGAACATCAGACCTTGCCCACCCGAACCTCGGTGACCGCAGCGGACGCGTCGATCAGGGCACCGACCGTCGCGCCCGGCTGGTGGAGCACGACCGCCGCAGCGCCCTTGCTCACCCCGGCATCCGGGACGATGGGCAGCGACGCCGACCCGGCCGAGGAGGTGACGACGACCTCCGCCCCCGCCGTGACGCCCAGGCGATCGAAGTCGTAGGGGTTCAGGCGGAGGGTGGTGTCGGAGGTGAGTCCGGCCAGGCCGGGTGAGTGCTGCACGTCGGTGCCGAGGTCGTACAGGCGCCGGGTGGCCACCAGCCGCAGCGAGTAGGCGTCGAGGGCGGGCGGGGCGGGGGCGGCGGGGGCCGGGAACGACCCCGACGCCGGGGCGACCAGCACGCCGTCACGCGACCCGTGGGCGCGGACGACCTCTGGGGTGATCCCGGCATGGCTCGGGGCCACCGCGGCGATCTCCGCGAGGATCTGCTCGGGCGACTCGAGGCCGAGGTCGCTGCCCAGCAGGCGGCTCAGCTCCGCGGCCACCATCCAGTCGTCCCGAGCGGTGCCAGGCGGCGTGATCTTCCGGACCACGCTGCTGACGCGACCCTCGATGTTGGTGGTGGTGCCGTCGACCTCGCCCGCTCCGGCGGCGGCGAGGACCACGTCGGCCTGCTCACCGGAGGCGGTGAGGAAGCGGTCGACGGCGATGACCATGCCCGCCTTGGCCAGGGCTCGGACGGCCAGGCCGAGGTCGGGGAAGTCGGCCAGCGGATCGGCCCCCAGCAGCACCAGCACGTCGACCTTGCCGTTGGCGGCGGCCTCGAGGATGCCGGCGGCGTCGAGGCCCCGCTCGGCCGGTACGGAGGCCCACCCAGCCGCTCGGAGCGCGGCAGCGCCGTCGGCCAAGGTGGTGCGACCGGGGAGCAGACCCGGCACCAGACCCATGTCGAGGGCGCCGTGCACGTTGCCGCGACGTAGGGCGCTCAGGAACCGGACGTGGGGATGCGCCGTGCGGATTGCCGCGGCCGCCGCCATGACCCCCGCCGGTGACTCCGCGAGGTTGGGGCGACCGAGCACGACGGTCACGGGGCCGGAGGCCAGCTGCGCCCGAGCAGCCTGGAGACCCGTGACCTCCACGGCGCCGACGGCTCGCGTCGGCGCCGAGCGGTTCACCAGCGCCCGCACGACCTCACCGGCGCTGCCGGGGCGGTGCAGGAGGGTGACGCTGGCCAGCTCCGAGGCGGAGGTGCGCTGGGACGACAGCTCTACGACCTTGACGCCGTCGCGCACGACCGCGTGGCGGAGGCGCAGGAACAGGACCGGCAGCTCCTCCTTGAGGTCGGGCGCCAGGAGCAGGACGGTGCCACCTGGGGCGCACACGTCGTCGATCGTGGCGCGGGGCAGGCCGAGCACGAGCTCAGCCGGCAGGCCATCGCCGAGCTGGGCGTCGACGTGGTCGGTGCCGATCACGCCCTTGGCCAGCTTGGCCCACGCGTAGGCGCTCTCGTTGGTGAGCCGGGCCCCGCCGAGCACCGCCACCCGATCGGGGCCCGCGTTCCGCAGCGCGTCGGCCGCGGCCGTGAGCGCCTCACCCCACGGGACCTGCACCAGCTCGCCCGAGCGGCGACCCAGCGGCGTGCCGA
>DAIQBC010000089.1:0-3709 GCA_036781345.1 Acidimicrobiales bacterium
GGTTCCGGTTGCGGACGGCGGGGACAGCCCGGTCGCCTCTCCCGCGGGGATGTCGTCCCCGGAACTGATATGTCGCCGGATACCGGGCCGGCAAGGATCAGCGTAGCGGCTGCGCGCCTCGTCCAGGTGACTCCGTATCCTCAGGTCGATGGTGCAGCGCCCGCCGACCGGAACGATCCCCGATGCGCCGGGTTCGTACCAGTTCAAGGACCGCGAAGGACGTGTCATCTACGTCGGCAAGGCGCACTCGCTGCGGCAGCGGGTCGGGAGCTACTTCCAGAGCCCGCGCAGCCTGCCGCCCCGCACGGCGTCGATGGTGGCGGCCGCGGAGACAGTGGAGTGGATCCAGGTGCGCAACGACGTCGAGGCCCTGATGCTCGAGAACACCCTCATCAAGAGCCACCAGCCTCGCTTCAACGTGCGGCTGCGCGACGACAAGAGCTACCCGTTCCTCGCCGTCACCCTCGACGACGAATGGCCTCGGCCGATGGTGATGCGGGGCCGCAAGCGCAAGGGCGTTCGCTACTTCGGCCCCTACGGGCACGCCTACGCCATCCGCGAGACCCTCGACCTGCTGCTGCGCACGTTCCCCCTGCGCACGTGCTCGGACAACAAGCTCGCGCAGCACCAGCGGCTCGGGCGTCCGTGCCTGCTGTTCCACATCGAGCAGTGCTCGGGGCCGTGCGTGGGGGAGGTGAGCAGGGAGGAGTACGACCAGCACGTCGAGGCACTGCTCGAGTTCCTCGACGGCGACACCGACTCGGTGGTGCAGCTGCTCGAGACGCGCATGCACGAGGCCGCCGGGGCGCTCGAGTTCGAGCAGGCCGCCCGGTTGCGCGACCGGCTGGCCAGCGTGACGAAGGCCATCGAGAAGCAGCAGATGGTGGCCGAGCGCTCGGAGGACTTCGACGTGCTCGGCCTCGCCGACGACGAGCTCGAGGCCGCGGTGCAGGTGTTCCTCGTCCGCAAGGGCCGAGTGGTGGGCCGCAAGGGCTTCATCCTCGACAAGGTGGAGGACCTCAGCCCGGGCGAGCTGGTGAGCAACGTCGTCGAGCGCCTCTACGACGACCCACCGCAGGGCATCCCCAAGGCCGTGCTCGTGCCGGTCGACGCGGACGACCCCGAGCTCTACGAGGAGTGGCTGAGCTCGCTGCGGGGGTCCAAGGTCACCGTGCGGGTCCCCCAGCGAGGCCAGAAGCGGGAGCTCCACGAGACGGTCACGCGGAACGCTCGCGAGGAGCTCATCCGCCACCGGCTGCGCCGAGCCTCCGACCACAACAGCCGCGCCCGGGCCCTGAACGAGCTCCAGGAGCACCTCGGTCTGCCGGAGGCTCCGCTCCGCATCGAGTGCTACGACATGAGCCACATCCAGGGGAGCGACTACGTCGGCTCGATGGTGGTGATGGAGGACGGCCTCCCGAAGAAGTCGGAGTACCGCCGCTTCAAGATCAAGGGCGACCAGGGCAACGACGACTTCGCGGCCATGGAGCAGGTGCTCACCCGGCGGCTCAGCGCCTACCTCGCCGAGCGCCGTCAGCCGCTGGCGGACACCCCCGGGAAGTTCTCCTACCCGCCCCAGCTCCTGCTCGTCGACGGCGGCAAGGGCCAGCTCAGCGTCGCGATGCGCGTCCTCGAGGAGCTGGGTCTGGCCGAGGAGATCCCGGTGGCCTCCCTGGCGAAGCGCTTCGAGGAGGTCTACCTCCCCGGGTCAGCCGAGCCGGTGCGCCTTCCCCGCCAGTCCGAGGCCCTGTACCTCCTGCAGCGCATCCGTGACGAGGCGCATCGGTTCGCCATCACCTACCACCGAGAGCTCCGCGGCAAGCGCATGACCGCCAGCATCCTGGACGGCATCCCGGGCCTCGGCCCGTCGCGTCAGAAGCGGCTCACCAAAGAGCTCGGCGGCGTCAACGCGGTGAAGAGGGCCTCGTTGGAGGAGCTGCATGCCCTGTCGTGGCTGCCGGACGACGTGGGCCGCGCGGTGCACGACAAGATCCACAGGCCGGGGCGCTGAGCTGGCCTCAGCTCGCCGCCGGCGGCGCGGTGGCGCGGTCCTGGTACACGGCGGTGCCGATGGCGATCAGCCCCACGGCTGTCGTGACGAGGAGCACCCAGGGGTGGTCTCGTCCGGTGAGGATGTTGGTGGCGAGATCGCCGTGCACCAGTCGCGTTCCCCACACGCCCGGGATGTCGGGGGCAGTCACCGCGGCCATCCACATGGCCAACCCACCGGCGATGGCGGTCGCGGTGCAGGGCCGCGGGAAGCGCCGCCACATCACGACCAGCGGCACCGCCAGCAGGGGGAACATCGGGATGAGGTAGCGAGGCCCGGGCGAGTCCCCGCCCAGCCCATCGATGCCCGTCGAGATGGTGATGAACCCCACGAGAGACATCAGGCCGAGCCAGCCGTCTCGGCGGAGCGGACCACCGCGCACGATCGACAGCACACACCCGATGACCGCGAGGAGGACGACCGGGGTGAGCACGAACAGCCCTCGCCCGCTGAACAGCGCGCGGTAGACCTCGTGGAGCTGCGGCGGGGTGAGGTTGAACACGCCGAAGGCGCCGGAGCCCTGGAAGTTGGGGAGGTGGCCCTGGTACGACACCTCGAAGGGGTTGCGGAAGACGAGCCAGTTGTAGAGCAGGAGCGGCACCGTCGCCACGACGGTGCCAACGCTGAGCCAGAGGGCGCCAGCCCATCGTCGGCCGAGGGCGCTGTCCACGAGGAACAGCAGGGCGATCACGGCCACCGTGTACTCGGTGCCGATGCCGGCACCGAGGCAGAGTCCCGCGAGGAAGCACGCTCGAGGAGCTGGACCCTTGGGGCGGAGCAGCAGCCATGCCACGGCGACGCACATGGCTGCGAGCACGTGGCCGAACAACCACGTCGTGAACGGGAGCATCGTCGTGCCCAGGGTCATGGCGATCGCGACTGGAGTCGCGTGGGTCGGGTCGACCTGCATCACCAGGCGCCGCACGACGATCGTGAGGATGATCGCTGGCACGGTCGCCGACCAGAAGGTGACCCACCAGAGGCCGACGTGGGTGCTCCGGTTGATCACCTGCTCACCGTCGACCACCGGGAACGGGTCGCCTCCGAGGGCCCGGAACAGCTGGTAGGCGGGGACGGCGAGGAACGGCTGGTAGGGCGCCTTGTCGCTGTAGGTGTGCCCCTCGAACCGGGCACGGTCGACGCCGAGGACGCCCACGTACGGATCGATCCGAAGCGAGTGGTCGTCGACGATCGCGGCAGTGAGGACGTAGCGCGACGCGGGTTGCGCGGTCCACGTCTGGATGATGGGTCCGGTGATGCAGAGGATCGCCACGGCGATCAGCGCATCGACCTTCCAGTCCGCCATGCGCTCGGTCATCCGGGGCGATACTACCGAGGGCGCGATGCTGCTTCGATGACCGAACGCGCAGGGCAGGGCGACGATCTCTGGGAGACGCACGCCGGGTGGTGGCAGGACGGCTTCACCGCCGGCGCCGACCCGGAGTACGAGGAGCAGATCCTGCCCATGGCGGCGGCGCACCTCGCGGGGGCCCGGCGTGTCCTCGACGTGGGGTGTGGCGAGGGTCAGGTGGCCCGCCTCGCCCTCGCCCGGGGAGCGCACATGGCGGTGGGTGTCGATCCGACGTGGGCTCAGGTGGAGGTCGCCGCCCAGCGCGCCGGGGGCGTGCATCTCAGCAGGGCCGGCGCGGCGGCACTGCC
>DAIQBC010000089.1:3809-9455 GCA_036781345.1 Acidimicrobiales bacterium
TCGAGGAGGTGGAGAAGGGCGTGTTCATCCCGTTCATCCACCGCCCCCTCTCGCGCTACGTGAACGCCATGGCCGACAACGGCCTTGTCGTCACGCGCATGGAGGAGCCGGCTCCGCCCGCCGGGTTCCTGGCCCGCGCGGCCGAGTACGCCGAGGCGGCGACGATCCCGCGTCTGTTGTTCCTGCGGACCGAGAAGCGTCAGTCAGGAGCTGGAGCGGGCCGTGCGACCACCTCGTAGATGGCATACGCGAGGATCGTCAGCCAGGGGAGGCAGGTCCAGGGCAGCCAGCGATGTTCGACGAGGGTGGTCGAGTGGGCGAAGTAGAAGCGCCAGCCCGAGGTGGTGCCATAGAACGCGAGGAGTGCCGCCGTGCTGGTGAGCGTGATCGCCGCGTAGGCACGCGGCGCGGCGACGAGGACGAACGGGGCCAGCCAAACCAGGTACTGCGCCCCCGAGCCCGGTGCGAACACGAAGAACACCGCCCAGGTGAGCGCCGAGCACCGCCAGACGGCGTCGGCGTCGGCGGCGCGACCCCGCCACGCGACCAGCAGCACCCCGGCGAGCGTGAGCGCCTTGAGCAGGCCGACGATGAGCGCTTGCGACGCTCTCAGCTCGCCGAACTGGGGCAGGGGCTGCATCGAGGGCCCGCCGAACCAGCGGGCAAGGAGGGTGAACCCCCACGTGCCCCAGAGGCTGGAGTAGCCCAGCACCTGTCGGATGAACTCATGGGGGGCGACGACCAGCGCGGGCAGCCACCCGAGGGCGGTGAGCCCGAGGAACGTCGGCAAGAACGGACGGCTTCGCCGGCGGTGCCACCAGATCAGCGCCAGGAGCGGAAGCAGGAGAAGGGCCGCGACCTTGACGTTGGCGGCGAGGGCCAACCAGGCCCCGCTCGACATCGGTCGGTCCTCCACGACGGCCACCACGGCGAGCACGAGCGCCATGGTCATGACGGAGTCGATGTTCCCGTGGAACCCGGAGATGAACAGGCTCACGGGGCTGGCGGCGAAGAGGGCCAAGGCCCACCACGGCACCGATGCTCGCCGGCCCTGGAGGCGCAGCAGTGCCTTGACGGTCACGAGGTCGGCGAGGATCGCCGGGACCCTGATCCAGAACTGGGCGGCCTTGACGGGGGCGACAACCGCGGACCACAGCCCGATGAGCGGGAGGTGGTTGAACTCAGGATCGGCCCGGTACATCGCACCGAGGCCGTGCTCGCGGATGAAGATGCCGAACCGGTAGAAGGCGCCGACGTCGTTGGTGCCCTGGGTGAGCGCCGCGAAGACCAGCTTCGCCCCGAGGGCGAGGTACGCGATCACGAGCACACGGTCGTGCTGGCTGAGACCGGTGTCGCGGGCCACCGCGCTGGGGTCTGCCGTCAACCCTCGCCGCACCGAAGGGCAAGGTAGCCCACGAGCAGCGCGCCCACGGGGAGGGCTCCTCGCTGCCCTACTAGCCTCTTCACCGCATGAGCGAGTTCGTCATCATCACCGGCCTGTCGGGCGCCGGCCGCTCGCAGGCCGCGGACGACCTCGAGGACCTGGGCTGGTTCGTGATCGACAACCTGCCCTCGGAGCTCATCCCGAAGGTCGTCGAGCTGGTGCGATCGCCCGGCTCGTCCACGCCCCGCGTGGCTCTCGTGGTGGGGGCCGGTGCCCACCACGCCGACCTGCTGCCCGGCCTGGCCGCCATGCGCGCCTCCGGATCCCGGGTGCGCCAGCTCTACCTGGAGGCCAGCACCGAGGTGCTGGTGCGCCGCTACGAGAGCTCGCGTCGGCGGCATCCGCTCCTGGCCGCCGGCGAAGGCCTGGGCGACGCCATCGACCGTGAACGCACGCTCCTGGAGGCGGTGCGGGCCGAGGCCGACGTGGTGGTCGACACCTCGGGTCTCAACGTGCACCAGCTGCACGACCGCATCGTGGGGCTCTTCGGCGAGGACCTCACGGACGCGATCATGCAGACCCGGGTCGTGTCCTTCGGCTACAAGCACGGACTGCCCGTCGACGTCGATCTCGTGATCGACTGCCGCTTCCTCCCCAACCCCCACTGGGTGGACCACCTCCGCCCGCTGACAGGCCTCGATGAGCCCGTCCGTCGCTACGTGCTCGACCAGCAGGTGGCCGGCGAGTTCCTCGAGCACCTCGACGGGCTCCTCGCGCTCCTGCTCCCGGCGTACGTCGACGAGGGCAAGGCCTACCTCACCCTCGCCTTCGGGTGCACCGGGGGGCGTCATCGCTCGGTCGTCATCGCCGAGGAGATCGCCGCCCGGCTTCGTGACCGCGACACGGCCCCGACTGTGGTGCACCGCGATCTTGACAAGTGAGCCTCGAACTGGAACGGCGCGGCGCGATCTGCTCGGATGGCCCCCACCTCGACCACTGACCCCTGGGAGCACCTTCGATGAGCATCCGTGTCGGCATCAACGGGTTCGGCCGCATCGGCCGCAACTTCTTCCGGGCCGCCAAGCAGCGTGGCGCCGACATCGACTTCGTGGCTGCCAACGACCTCGGCTCGAAGGAGCTGATGGCCCACCTCCTCAAGTACGACTCGATCCTGGGCACCTGGGACGCCGACATCACCACCACGGACACGGGGATCGTCGTGAACGGCGACGAGCTGAAGATCCTTGCCGAGCGCGACCCGAAGGCACTGCCGTGGGGCGAGCTGGGCGTCGACATGGTGATCGAGGCCACGGGCATCTTCTCCGCCAAGGACAAGGCCTCGATGCACGTCGACGCCGGGGCGCCGTTCGTCATCGTCTCGGCCCCGTCGGCCGGCGCCGACGCCACCTTCGTGGTGGGTGTCAACGACGACACCTTCGACCCGGCCAACCACAAGGTGGTGTCCAACGCCAGCTGCACCACCAACTGCTTCGTGCCGATGGTCAAGGTGCTCGACGACGCGTTCGGCGTCGAACGTGGCCTCATGACCACGGTGCACGCCTACACGGGCACCCAGGCGGTGGTCGACGGGCCCTCGAAGGACCTCCGCGAGGCACGGGCCGCCGCCATCAACATCATCCCGAGCTCCACCGGTGCCGCCCGGGCCACCAGCCTCGTGCTCTCGGCCATGGCCGGGAAGCTCGACGGCACCTCCCTGCGGGTGCCGGTGCCCGACGGCTCCATCACAGACTTCACCGCCGTGCTGGGCCGGGACGTGACCGTCGACGAGGTCAACGCGGCCTTCAAGGCTGCGGCCACCTCAGGCCCGCTGTCCAAGGTGCTCGTCTACAACGAGGCGCCCATCGTCAGCTCCGACATCGTCGGCTCCCCGGCGTCGTGCACCTTCGACGCCCCGATCACCATGGTCAGCGGCAACCTCGTGAAGGTCATGGGCTGGTACGACAACGAGTGGGGCTACTCGAACCGCCTGGTCGACCTCATCGAGATCACCGGCGCCAAGCTCAAGGCCTGAGGGGTGCCCGCCTTCGGGGTGCCCACCCTGGAGGACCTGCCGCCCATCGAGGGCCAGCGGGTGCTCCTGCGCGCCGACTTCAACGTCCCGGTCCATGACGGCGAGATCACCGACGACCTGCGCATCCGGGCCGCGCTGCCAACCATCACGTGGCTGCAGGAGCACGGCGCCACCGTCGTGGCCGCCACCCACTTCGGCCGGCCGAAGGGCACGCCGAACCCCACGTACTCGGTCGGGCCGATCCGGGCCCGCCTGGCCGAGCTGGCCTCCGGCGTGGAGCTGCTCGAGAACCTGCGCTTCGATCCGGGCGAGGAGGCCAACGACCCCGCCTTCGTCGCCCGGCTGGTGGAGGGCTTCGACGTCTACGTCAACGACGCCTTCGGTGCGTCGCATCGTGCACACGCCTCCATCGTCGGGCCTCCGCAGCACCTGCCCAGCGCCGCCGGCCGACTCCTCGCCCACGAGGTGGAGGTGCTGCTCGGCCTGCGGGAGCACCCCAACCGTCCCTTCGTGGCGGTGCTCGGCGGCTCGAAGGTGAGCGACAAGCTCAAGGTGATCGACGCCCTGCTCGGGGTGGCGGACGAGCTGCTCATCGGGGGCGGCATGTGCTTCACGTTCCTCAAGGCGCAAGGTCACCGCGTGGGAGCATCGCTCTGCGAGGACGACATGGTTGAACGTTGTCGCGCCCTGCTCGACGGCGGCGCCGCCATCCGGTTGCCATCGGACATCACCGCGCTGGGTCCCGGGGGCACGATCGGCGACCCGGGCACCGGAGGAGAGGTGCGCCAGCTCGGTGTCAACGTGCCCGACGGCTGGATGGGCCTCGACATCGGCCCAGGCACGTCAGCCGAGTTCGCCGATGCCGTGCTCGATGCCCGCACGGTGTTCTGGAACGGTCCGATGGGCGTCTTCGAGGATCCCCGCTTCGAGGCCGGCACGCGGACCCTGGCCGAGGCGGTGGCGGAGTCGGCCGCCTTCACGGTCGTGGGTGGGGGAGACTCGGCCGCCGCGGTGGCCGAGTTCGGCCTGGCCGACCGCATCGACCACATCAGCACCGGCGGGGGCGCCTCGCTCGAGCTTCTCGAGCAGGGCGACCTCCCCGGACTGGCCGCCCTACGAGCAAGCTGGAGCCCCCTGTGACGACGAGTGCCCGCAAGCCCCTGATCAGCGGCAACTGGAAGATGCACCACAACCACTTCGAAGCACTGCAGCTCGTGCAGAAGCTGAGCTACCTCCTCACCGCCGACGACTACGCAGCCGTCGATGTGTCGGTGCACCCCCCCTTCACCGACCTGCGCACCGTGCAGACCTACTTCATCAGCGAGCGCGAGCCGATCCCGATCGCCCTCGGGGCACAGACCTGCCATGCCGAGGAGAAGGGCGCCTTCACCGGCGAGGTGTCTCCGGCCATGCTGGCCAAGCTCGATGTCCGCTATGTGATCGCGGGCCACTCTGAGCGTCGAGAGCTCTTCGGAGAGACCGACGAGCAGGTGAACGCCAAGGTCAAGGCCATCCTGCAGTGGGGGATGACCCCGATCCTCTGCTGCGGCGAGACCCTCGAAGAGCGCGAAGGCGGGCTCACGGAGACCAAGGTGGCCGGGCAGGTCCAGGCTGGGTTGGCGGGCCTGACCCCGGAGCAGATCGGTGGTCTCGTGATCGCCTATGAGCCGATCTGGGCCATCGGCACGGGCCGGACCGCCAGCAGCGAGGATGCGCAGGCGGTCTGCAGCCTGGTGCGGGCCACGGTGGCCCGCACCGCCGGGTCCGGGCCGGCGGGCTCGGTGCGGATCCAGTACGGGGGCTCGGTGAAGCCTTCGAACGCGGCGGAGCTGATGGGTCAGCCCGACATCGACGGTGCCCTCGTGGGGGGAGCCAGCCTGGTGGCGGAGGAGTTTGCGGGGATCGTGCAGCACCGGCGCTAGCCGACATGCATGTCTTCGGCGGCCGTTCGTGTTAGCGTCACGACCGGTTCACTGCTGGGACACTCATCGGGGTGCCCTCCCGCGCGGCTTCGTCCGTCGGCGAACCCAACTAATCCACCCACCGGGAGAGACCAGTTCCATGCGCAAACCGTTGTTGAGAGTCCTGGCTGTACTGCTGGCGTTCTCGTTCCTAGCGGCCGCCTGCGGCTCAGACGACAAGAAGGAAGGTGCCTCCACCACCGAGGGCCCCAGTGGTATCGCCGGCGGCGACTTCATCGACCTCGGCACGGTCGTGGGTTCTCCGCTCG
>DAIQBC010000090.1:0-9446 GCA_036781345.1 Acidimicrobiales bacterium
GACCTCGTCCGCCGGTGGGCGCTCGGTGCGCCTCCAGGGCAGGACCCGGTCGACGGTGGGCATGGCTCGCTCCCTATCGCTCGACGAGCAGAGACCGCACGTCGCGTCCGCCGAGTCTCGCCCGTCCGTCGAGGAACCCCAACTCCAGCAGCACGTGAACCCCGGCCACGGTGGCGCCCAGGCCCTCCAGCAGGGAACAGGCCGCTGCCGCGGTGCCGCCCGTTGCGAGGACGTCATCGACCACCAGCACCCGATCACCCAGGCTGGCCGCGTCGCGGTGGGCCTGCACGGCGTCGACGCCGTACTCCAGCTCGTAGGCCTGCTCCACCACCTCCCACGGGAGCTTCCCGGGCTTGCGGATCGGGACCAGCGAGGCACCCAGACGGTAGGCCACGGGCGCGGCCAGCAGGAAGCCCCGGGCCTCGATGCCGGCCACCAAGTGGATGTCGAGGCCCGCCCATGCTCCGGCGATGGCATCGATCGTGAAGCGGAAGGCGTCGACGTCAGCCAGCAGTGGCGTGATGTCCTTGAACGTGATGCCCGGCTGTGGGAAGTCGGGGATGTTACGCAGGTGGTCTCCCAGCCAGGTTGCGTCGTCGGACATCGAAACAGCGTACGACCGCTGGCTAGCGCTTCTTGCCCTTCTTGCGGGGTCGGGGCGGGATCGGTCGACCGGACAGGGTCGGCAGCGATCCTGGCGACGCCACGGGAGCGGCCTTGGCGTCAGGTATGCCATCGGCGGCCGCCGTGACTGGGGGGAGGGTTGCGCCCTCACGGCTGGACAGCCTTCGCTTCAGCTCGCGGTAGCGCGGTTCGCGCTCCTTGAGCACGGCCAGGAGCGGGGAGGCGATGAAGATCGAGGAGTACGCACCTGCGAACAGGCCGATCAGCAGGGCCAGCGCGAACTCCTGCAGGGTGGTGGCGCCGAGGACGAACGAGCCCAGCACGAGCAATGAGCCCACCGGGATGAGCGCGGTGATCGACGTGTTGAGCGAACGCATCAGCACCTGGTTGAGCGAGAGGTCGACCATGTCGCTGTAGGTCATCGAGTTCCCGGCGCCGACGAGCTTGGTGTTCTCGTCCACCTTGTCGAACACCACGATGCCGTCGTAGATGGAGTAGCCGAGGATCGTGAGGATGGCGATCACCGTGGCCGGAGTGACCTGGAACCCGGCGATCGAATACACCCCGACCGTGATCAGCACGTCGTGGACGAGGGCGATGAGGGTGGGGATGGCCATCCGCAGCTCGAAGCGGAACGTGATGTAGAGCGTGATGGCGATCAAGAAGAAGATGAGGGCCCGCAGTGCCTTCCGACTGATCTCCTGACCCCACGACGGGCCCACCGAGTTGAGGCTGACGTCGTTGACATCGGTGCCGGTGAGGTCCGCCAGCTTCGCGCTGATGTCCTGAGCGGCACCGGCGTCAGCAAGCGGCTCCGCCTGCACGCGCAGCCGGGTCTTGCCATCGGCGGTGAGGCTCTGGACGGTGACGCCCGTGAGGCCCTCCGAGGCCATGGCGTCCTGGGCGTCGGCCACCGACACGCCGCCGGCCGCGACCTCCCACACCACCCCGCCCTCGAAGTCGATCCCGAGGTTGAGCCCGCGCTGCCAGAGCGACACGAGCCCGAGCACGATGACGATGCCGCTCACGGTGGCCCACTTCTTGAGCGCCCCCACGAACTTGATGTCCGTCTCGCCGTGGTACAGCCGACCCCAGATCGACCGACCGCGCAGCACGGGCGAGGTCATCGTGCCGCTCCCGTCGCCGCGGCCACTGCGGCCGGCGAGGCGTCGAGCCCCCGCGCCACGCCCAGCCGGGGCGAGTTCGTGAAGAGGTTGTTGGAGGCGAGAAGGCCGACCATCGGCCGGGTGAAGAACCAGGCCACGACGACATCGAGGATCGTGGAGATGCCGAGGAAGAAGGCGAAGCCGCGCACCGGACCGACGGTGAGCGTGAACAGCAGCGCGGCCCCGATGAAGCTGGAGATGTCGGCCGCCAGGATGGTCCGGAAGGCCCGGGTGAAGGCCCGCTCCGTGGAGCTTCGCAACGTACGCCCGGCTCGAAGCTCGTCCTTCAGCCGCTCGAAGTACACGACGTAGCTGTCGACGGTGACCCCCACCGACACCACGATGCCCGTGACACCCGAGAGGCTGAGCGCCACGCCCAGCTTCGAGATGATGGCGTAGAGGAGGGAGGCCCACACGGTGAGACCGAGGACCACCACGATGCCCAATGCCCGGTAGTACAGGATCATGTAGAGGCAGACCAGCGCGAGGCCGAGCAGCCCCGCGGCTAGGCCCGCCTTGAGGGAGTCCTCGCCCAGCGTGGGCGACACCGTCTGCACCGTCTGGGGTTCCAGGGTCACAGGGAGCGAGCCGTAGCGGAGCACGAGGGCCAGGTCCTTGGCCTCCGACTCGCTGAAGGAGCCGGTGATCTGGATGTCAGAGGCACTGAAGCTGGCGGTCTGGATCGTGGGAGCCGACTTCACCACGGAGTCGAGCACGATGGCGAGGCGGCCCGTGGGGCAGGTGGCCGAGGGCGGGGAGCACTGGGCTGCGATGGCGTTGAAGGCGTCGATGCCGCTGGCACCCCCCTTCATCTCCAGGGCGACGCTCCACTGCCCGTTCTGGCTGAGCTGGGCGCTGGCCGTCTTCACGATCGATCCCGTGGCCAGCGAGGGCCCGAGCTGGTAGGTGTTGACCGCCTTGCCGTCGCCGTCGAGCTCCTCGAGGATCACGGTGGCCTCCGGGAGGTCCTCCTCCCGAGGCGTGACCTCGAGCGGCGGCGTGTCGCCGGCCACCGTCGTGGTCGTGGTGTCCCCGGCCACCGTGGTGGTGGTGTCCCCCGCCACGGTCGTCGTGGTCTCGGGAGCCAACGTGGTCGTCGTGGTGGGACCGGCCTTCAGGTTGTTGATCGCCGTGGTGGTCGTGCTGTCACCGGCGGCCGTGGTCGACGAGCCGTCCGACGCCGTGGTGGAGGAGCCGTCGGTCGCCGTGGTGGAGGTCGTGGAGGTGGTGAGGTCGGCGAGGGATCCGGGGATGGCGACGAGCACGGGGCGAAAGCGCAGCTCGGCGGTGGCGCCCACCAGCTCGAGGGCCCGCTGCTGGTTCTTCACGCCAGGAAGCTCGACCACGACCGAGTTGCCCTGCCGGGCGATCTCCGGCTCGGCCACACCGAGAGCGTCGACGCGACTGCGGATGATCTCGATCGTCTGCGAGAGGGCCTCGTCGCTCGACTCCTTGGTGGGCTGGAGCACCACCGACACGCCGCCCTGGAGGTCCAGGCCGAGCTGGGGCGACGTGCCCGACACCAGCACCGCCCCCAGGGAGACGGCCGCTGTGAGGACGATGAAGACGAGGGGGGTGAGCTTCTTGCGACGCATGGGGAGGGGCCCGGAACCGGTCCGCGGAGGAGGCAGGGCGCCGGAGGAGGTTAGCCATACGCCGCGGTGATCCGCGAACGCACGCCCTCGAGGCTGCCCCCCTCGACAGCGGCGCGCACCTCCTCGACGAGGCGCAACGTCCACCACACGTTGTGCAGGGTGAGCAGCCGGGGAGCGGTGGGTTCATCGACCACGAGCAGGTGACGGAGGTACGCCCGCGACCAGCGTGCACACACCGGGCAGGCGCACTCGTCGTCGAGGGGACGATCTGCGCTCGTGTTCTCGGCCCGCTTGAGGTTGTAGCGCCCCTCGCCGGACAGGATCGTGCCGTGGCGGGCGAACCGGGTGGGCAGCACGCAGTCGAAGAGGTCGATGCCGAGGGCCACCGCCTCCACGATGCCGAGGGGGTCGCCGAGACCCATGAGATAGCGGGGCTGGTGTTCGGGGAGCAGCGGGAGGGTGGCGGCGAGGGTGGCGAGCATCGCGTCGCGCGACTCCCCCACCGACAGCCCGCCGAGGGCGTAGCCATCGAACCCGATGGCCAACGTACGTTCGGCGCTCTCCTGGCGAAGCGGCCCGTCGGTGCCGCCCTGGACGATCCCGAACTGGCTGAGCTCGGGCCGCTCTTGGGCGAGGAAGGTGGCCCGGGCCCGCGTCGCCCAGGCGGCCGTGCGGTCGACGGCCGACCGCAGCACCTCCCGAGACGACGGGAGCGGCGCGCACACGTCGAGCACCATCTGGATGTCGGCGCCAAGCAGCGTCTGGATCTCCACCGCCGACTCCGGGGTGAGGCGGTGGGTGCCGCCGTCGTAGGTGGACCTGAAGGTGACGCCGCCGTCGTCGAGGGCGACGTTCCCACCGGGCTCCAACGAGAAGACCTGGTAGCCGCCCGAATCGGTCAGCACGTGGCCCGACCAGTCGGTGAAGCCATGCAGACCACCGAGGCGCCCGATGACCTCTGCGCCGGGCTTCAGCATCAGGTGATAGGTGTTCCCGAGCACGATCTGCACGCCGAGGTCGGCCAGATCGGCCGACGACAGCGTTCTCACCGCGCCGCGCGTGCCCACCGGCATGAAGCACGGCGTACGGATCTCCCCGCGGGCGGTGCGGATCACGCCGGCGCGAGCCAGGCCCTCGCGCGCCGTCAGCTCGAGCGAGAGCGTCACGCTCGCTCGCCTCGCAGGAACATGGCATCGCCGAAGCTGAGGAACCGGTAGTCGGCGTCCAGGGCTGCCTGGTAGAGATCGCGCCACCGCGGGCCGACAAAGGCCTCGACGAGCACCAAGAGCGACGAGCGGGGTTGGTGGAAGTTCGTCATGAGCGCGTCCACGACCGCGAACGGCCAGGCCCCGTGGATGAAGAGCTCCGTGCGCCCCGACAGCTCACCGCTGGCTGCGGCGGACTCCAACGCGCGCACCGTCGTGGTGCCGATGGCGACGACCCGGTCGGCGGCGCGGCACGCATCCATGGTGGCCTCCGGGACGCGATAGCGCTCGCCGTGCATCTGGTGGTCTTCGACGTGCTCGGCGGCGATCGGCCGAAAGGTGCCGAGCCCCACGACGAGCTCCACTGGCGCCATCCGAACCCCGGTGGCCACGAGGCGGCCGATGAGGGCACGGGTGAGGTGGAGACCCGCGGTCGGGGCAGCCACCGACTCGGCCCGATCGGCGTAGGTGGTCTGGTACCGCTCGGGATCGGCCAGCGCGGTGGTGATGTAGGGCGGCAGCGGCACCTCGCCGTGCCGTTCCAGCACGTCGAGCACGGGCATCTCGACCGGCACGCGGAGCTCGACGATGCGCCGTCCCTCGCCGAGGTCATCCCCCACCACGATCGATCCCTCGCCGCCGAGCGCCAGCTCCGTGCCGGAGGGCACCTTGCGACTCGGCCGGACGAGCGAACCCCACCGGTGCGGCGCCGCCTCATCGAGCGGTTCGAGCAGGAGCACCTCCACCGCACCGCCGCTGTCCTTGTGCAGGCGGAGCCGGGCCGGGAGCACACGGGTGGTGTTGACGACGACGACGTCACCGGGACCGACCAGGCCGACGAGGTCGGGGATGTGGCCGTGCCGAGGACGCTGCGCCACGCCTTCGTCGATGAGCAGACGGGCCGCGTCGCGCGGTTCGACCGGGGTCTGGGCGATGGCCTCCGGCGGAAGGTCGTAGTCGAAGGCGGCGGTGTCCATGGCCCCACCAGTGTCCCGACCGCGAGCGCCGGAGGCGAACTCAGCCGAACAAGCTGGGGGGCGGGTGCTCGCCGAGGAGGTGGCGCGGGGTGGTGAGCCCGAGATGGGCGAAGGCGGCTGCGGTGGCCACCCGGCCCCGCGGCGTGCGCATGAGCAGGCCTCCTTGGATGAGGAACGGCTCGTAGACGTCTTCGACGGTCTCGGTCTGCTCGCCCACGCTGATGGCCAGGGTGGACAGGCCAACGGGGCCACCGCTGAACCGCTCGCAGATGGCCGACAGGATGGCGCGGTCGACCTTGTCGAGACCGCGCTGGTCGACGCCGAAGGTGGCCAGCCCGGCGGCTGCGGTGGCGAGGTCGACCGTGCCGTCGCCCTTCACCTCGGCGAAGTCGCGCACGCGGCGCAGCAGGCGGTTGGCGATGCGGGGCGTGCCGCGGGCCCGGCCGGCGATCTCGCGGGCGCCGTCGGCGTCGACCCGGACGCCGAGGATCCCCGCCGCCCGGGTGACGATGGCCTCGAGCTCGCTGGACTCGTAGTAGTCGAGACGGGCCACGAGGCCGAAGCGGTCGCGCAGCGGCCCGGTGATCGATCCCGTGCGGGTGGTGGCGCCCACCAGCGTGAAGCGGGGCAGGTCGAGCCGGATCGAGCGCGCCGCGGGACCCTTCCCCAGCACGATGTCGATCTGGAAGTCCTCCATGGCCGGGTAGAGGACCTCTTCCACCACCCGCGGCAGGCGATGGATCTCGTCGATGAAGAGCACGTCGCCCTCGCCGAGCTGCGAGAGCATGGCGGCGAGGTCGCCCGCCCGTTCGATGGCCGGACCGGAGGTGACGTGGATGACGACGCCCATCTCGCTGGCGATGATGCCCGCCAGGCTCGTCTTGCCGAGCCCGGGTGGGCCTGCCAGCAGGACATGGTCGACCGCCTGGGCCCGCCGCCGGGCCGCTTCGAGGATGATCTCGAGGTGGGCCTTGAGCTCGCGCTGACCCACGAACTCCGCCAGCGTGCGCGGACGCAGGCTGACGTCGGCGATGACCTCGGCGTCGTCGGCCGGCTCGACGTCGGGGCGGAGGAGCTCTTCGCGCATCGGGGCCTACCGCCGCGCCGTGCCGAGGCGTTGCAGGGCGTCGCGCAGGAGGGCCGCGGCGTCACCGTCGGCGGGCAGATCGGTCATCACGGCGCGGACCTCGCCGTCGGTGTACCCGAGCTCGGCCAGTGCGACCCGCACATCGGACCGCGCGCTGCCTGGGCCGGAGGGGTCATGGGACGACCCGGTGACCATCGGCGCGTCGCCGAGATCAGGGATCGACAGGCGCGACTTGAGGTCGAGCAGGAGACGGGCGGCCGTCTTCTTGCCGACGCCCGGCACGAGGCACAGCGCGCCCAGGTCGTCCTCGGCGAGGATCCGGGCCAGCGCCACGGGCGAGTGGATGGAGAGGATGGCCAGCGCCAACGCCGGCCCCACTCCATGGGCGCCAAGCAGGGCCTCGAAGCACGTGCGCTCGTCCTTGGAGATGAAGCCATAGAGGGTGACGGCCTCCTCCCGTTGGTGGTGGTGCACCCAGCAGTACACCTCGTGGCCCACGTCGCCCAGGGACACGGCGGTGGTGGGGCTCACCAGGATCCGGTAGCCGACCCCGCCCACCTCGACGGTGATCTCGGCGTAACCGCGATCGAGCAGTGCGCCGCGCAGCGAGCCGATCACCGGGCCACCGCCTGCGCCACCCGCACCCGCATGGGCGCGTGGGCGAGGTGGCACAGAGCCAGGGCCACCGCGTCGGCGGCGTCCACGGGGCGCAGCGGCTGGGAGATGCCGAGCAGGGTCTGCACCATGCGCTCCATCTGGTCCTTGGACGCGCCGCCCACCCCGGCGACGGCCTGCTTGACCTGGTTCGGGGAGTACTCGACGACCTCGCAGCCGGCTGCCACCGCCTCGGCCATGGCGATGCCGGCCGCCTGGGCCACGGCGATGGCGGTGCGGACGTTCACCTGGAACAGGACCCGTTCGATCGCCATCACCGCCGGCCGATGCTCCTGCAGCAGGGCCCGCAGGTCGACCTGCAGCTCGGCGAGCCGTTCGGGGGTGGCGAGCGAGGGTGACGTGCGGAGCACGCCGACGGCCACCGCCTGGACACCACCCGCCTGCTGGTGCACCAGGCCGTAGCCGCACCGGGACAGCCCGGGGTCGATGCCGAGGACGTACATGCGTTCGACCGTACCCGCTGGCCGGGCTCGCCGCGCGCATTTGCGGCCCTCAAGCGGTGGGCCCTCGAGGCCGACACAGGTGCGTGACCACGATCACAAGTGACGCCGCGTCTACGGTCGCCCCGATGCCCGAACCCGACCACGCCATCATGCTGGACGGGGTCACCAAGGCCTTCGGAGCCGTCCGTGCCCTCGACGGTCTCCGTCTGACGGTCCCGCGGGGCCAGATCACGGTGCTGCTGGGCCCGAACGGGGCCGGCAAGACCACCGCCATCCGGACCGTCACCGGCGCCTTCGCCCCGGACACAGGCTCGGTCCGTGTCTTCGGGCTGGACCCGTCGGTCCACGGTGACGAGGTGCGGGCCCGCTGCGGGGTGGTGTCGGCCAAGCCGGCTCTCTACGACCGGCTGTCGGGACTCGACAACCTCCGCTATTCGGCCGAGCTCTACGGGCTCGGCCGAGGCGCGGCGGTCGACGCCGGCATCGAAGGTTCAGCGGCTCGGTTCGGCATCGACGTCGCCCTGCACGACCAGGTGGGGGGCTACTCCACCGGCATGAAGACGCGCTTGGCGCTGGCCCGCAGCGTCCTGCACCGGCCCGAGCTCCTGCTCTACGACGAACCTACGTCCGGACTCGACCCTGAGTCGTCCCACGCCGTGCTCGAGCTCATCCATGAGATGACCGGCGACGGTACGACGGTCGTGATGTGCACCCACCTCCTGCTGGAGGCCGAAGGGCTGGCCGACCAGGTGGTGGTGCTGCAGGACGGCGCCAACCTCGTCGACGGCTCGCCCGGCGAGCTCACCAAGCGGTACTGGCCCGACTCCATGGTCCGCATCGGGGCCGATGACCCCGACGCCCTCGACGCGCTGCGCGCCCACCCCGGAGTGGTGGGATACGAGCGCACCGACGGCACGGCGATGGTTCGTCTCGACGGGCCCGAGCGAGTGCCCGACCTCGTCTTCGCCCTCGCCGCCGCGGGCGCTCGCGTGACCCGCGTCGAACCGCATGAGCCCACCCTGGAAGACCTCTACTTCGCCGTCCGCCAGACCTCGGGCCACAGCCGCCTGGGCGCCGTCGACGGGAGCGCGGTCTGATGGCCACCGCCCTCGTCGACCGGGGTGTGCGCTCCCTGCAGTGGGCCCACATCCGCACGGTGGCCCGCACTGACCTGAAGCAGCTGGCCCAGGCCCGCGACTACTGGATCCCCATGCTCATCCTCGGCGGGATCTTCTTCGTCTTCGTGCCCACGGTCCTCCTGTTCACCATCACGAAGATCGGCGACATCAACGCCGTGAACCAGCTCTCGCAAGCGCTGGAGATCCTGCCGCAGAAGGCACAGAGCCAGCTCCGTGGCGACACCGAGTCCGGCCGGGCCGCCTACGCACTGGCCGTCTACCTGTTCGCACCTGTCGCGGTGGTGGTGCCGATCACCATCTCCACCGCGGTCGGCGCGGCCACCATCGTGGGCGAGCGCGAGCGCGGCACGGGCGAGTTCCTGGCCCACTCGCCCGCCGGCATCCGCGAGATCTTCCTGGGCAAGCTGGTGGCCAGCCTCATCCCCGGCTACCTCACCACCATCGTCGGGTTCGGCGTCTACTCCCTCATCGTCAACACCATCGTGGGTCCCGACGTGGGCGGCTGGTTCTTCCCCACCCGCCAGTGGTGGATCCT
>DAIQBC010000091.1:0-9391 GCA_036781345.1 Acidimicrobiales bacterium
GAGTAGGTGGTGGACGGGTAGAGCACCGGCGCCAACGAGTCGCCGCTGCTGGCGCGCCCGGCCGTGACGGCGGTGGTGTCCGGGTGCGGGGTGGGCTCGTCTGCCATCACAGTGTCTCCACGTCGTCGAGGAAGGCGCTCAGCGGGATGCCTACCTGATCGTGCTCGATGAGGAAGGCATCGTGGCCGTGCGGGCTGTCGAGCTCCACCGATCGGGCGGCCACGCCAGCGGCCCGGGCGGCGGCCACGATCTCCTGGCTCTGGTAGAGCGGGTAGAGGATGTCGCTCGCCACCCCGATGGCCAGCACCGGCACCCGGACCCGAGCCATGGCAGCGTCGCTGCCGCCGCGGCCCCGGCCGATGTCGTGCAGGTCCATGGCCTTGGTGAGCAGGAGGTACGAGTTGGCGTCGAAGCGGCGCACCAGCTTGTCGCCCTGGTACTCGAGGTAGCGCTCCACCTCGAAGCGCTGCCACAGGGAGAAGCCGTCGAGGGGCTCCACCACCTCGCGACCGAACCGGCGGGTGAACACGTCGTCGCTTCGGAAGGTGATCTGGCTGACCATGCGGGCCACCGAAAGCGACTCGTGGGGGCCGTCGCCGGGGACGGCGTCGTAGTAGTCACCGCCCCGCCAGCGCGGATCCATGCGGATCACGCGGCGGCCGGTGGACCACCACGCGATCTGCTGGGCACTGGCGGCTAGCGCGGTGGCGATGGGCACGATCGATCGCACGCGGTCGGGGTACATGACCGCCCACTCCAGGGCCTGCATGCCGCCCATCGACCCGCCGACCACGCTGTGCCAGCGACGGATGCCGAGGTGGTCGGCCAGCGCAGCCTGGCTGCGCACCCAGTCGCGCACAGACACCACCGGGAAGCGGCTGCCCCAGGGCCGGCCGTCATCCGGATGGGCGCTGGCCGGGCCGGTGCTGCCCTGGCAGCCGCCGAGCACGTTGGCGCACACCACGAACCAGCGGTCGGTGTCGATGGCCCGACCCGGGCCGATCAGCCCGTCCCACCAGCCCGCGGTGGGGTGGCCGGGCTCGAGGGGGCCAGAAGCGTGGCTGTCGCCGGTGAGGGCGTGGCACACGAGGATCGCGTTCGACGCGTCATCCGCAAGGGTGCCCCACGTCTCGTAGGCGATGGTGACATCCCGAAGGACGCCACCGCCCTCCAGGGCGAAGGCCCGGTCGCCGCGGGTGAACAGCTGGCGGTGCCCGCGCGGATCGCCCTCGCGCCATGCACCGGAGGCGGGGAGCAGCGACACGTGGGCGCGCCGAAGCCCCACCTCCGCCTCGAATCCGCTCTCCCTGTCGCCCGACGGCACTGCGGCCACCCGTCCTCCTGCGCTTGCGGGTTGGACACCCTCAGCGGGTCGAGACCCGAACACTTCGTTGCCCTGTTGCCAGGACCACATCCCTGCCGAGAGGCAGGAGAGCACCTTGGGTGTCCGTCCCAGGTTGCTGGACCCGGTTGCCCGAGCCACTCCTGATGTCAGCCAGCAGCCTACCGGCGCACCCGGCCCGGACTCCAGACGGTTCCGGCGCGCGCCAGCCACCACTCGGCCAGCTCGGCCGGCACCGCATAGGCCAAGGCCATGGCCGCCACGAACCCCGCCGCGTCGCAGGCTCGGAAGGCGGCCGTGCCCGCGGCCCACGCGGCCTCGTCAGTCGGGAGCGGGACCGAGCGCAGGACGGCGGCGGTCACCTTGAGCGCCCCCGGCGTGAGGCCGGTGCCCGCCACCCGCTGGAGCAGCCAGGCCGTCACGGCGGGGGACGCCAGCGCGGCAGCCAACGGCCAGAGCCGCTCCGGCGGGGCGAGGACGACCACGAGCGGCACCCCCGGGACCCACTCCCCGAGCTCGTCGACGACCACCTCGACCACCCGCGTCTGGGTGGCCACGAGCAGCTTCGGGCCACCGGTCCGTGCGGCCCACGCGGCAGCGCGGCCCTCCAGCCCCGCCACGTCGACCACCGGCCGCTCCCATGAGCGACGCCCGATCCGAGCGGTGCGCTCACCCCAGGCGCAGTGGCCCAGGTCCACGAGACCGGTGGTCACCAGCGGTGCCCCGATCGGGCAGTCGGCCTGCTCGTGCACGTGGTCGACCATGCCGTAGTACTCGCTGCGGAACGCCGCCGCGGTGGACGCCTCGTCGGCCAGCGTGCGACCCGTCACGAGGTCGACGACGGGCACACCGCCGGCGCGGGCCAGGTGCGCGCTCCACGGTTCGTCGACGGCAGCACCCTCGGTGGGCGGGCGGGGGCCGACGAGGATCAGCGGCACGCACACATCGACGGATGCCGCGAACCCGGGAGACGGCGGGCACCACACGTCGACCACCCCCCCGAGCTCGTCGACCGCGGCTCGCACCCCGGCCGCGTCGCGCGCGCCAAGCAGCGACTGCGGGACGAGCAGCGCGACCGTGCCCCCCGGTGCCGCCAGGTCGCACGCGCCGAGGAGGAAGAGCCCCGCGCTGTCCGTGTAGGCGCGCACAGCCGCGCCGAAGCGGGCGCGCAGCCGCGCGGAGAGGGCCGCGGTGCGCGCCGTGTCGGCATCGAGCGGGCTGAGGAACGGCGGGTTGCCGACCACGACGTCGAGCGGCGGCCACGCTGGGGGCGCGAGCAGGGCGTCGCCGACCACGAGATGCCCGGCGGGAGGCGGCACGCCCGCCCACAGCGCCAGGGCGGCCTCGGCGGCGGCGCCGGCCACCGCGTCGATGTCCATGCCCCACAGGCGTGACACCACCGCTGCCGGTGCCTCGCCGCGCGCCGACAGGGCGCGGGCGGCAGCCAGCAGGAGGGCGCCACCCCCGCACGCCGGGTCACCAACCGCGGGGGCCACGTGCCCGGCGAGGGCGCGCGCCACCAGCCCCTCGGCCAGAGGGTCCGGCGTGTAGTGGGCGCCCAGGCGGCGGCGGGCGGCCGGGTCGAGGGCGGCTTCCAGCACGATCCCAAGCTCCTCTGGCCGTCCGGCCACCGGGGCCACCACCGGCCGACCACCGGCCAGCCGCCAGAGGGCAAGGTCGTCGGGCAGCGAAGCCCGGGCCGCCTGCTCCATCTCCGCGGCGCGCTGGGCCACCGCCACCGCGCGCTCGTCGACCACGACCTCCGACGGTACCCAGACCGCCCGGTACGGTCGCGCTGTGCGCGTCGACGGACCTCTCGTCACCCCGTCCCTCCCCGAAGTGGGCGCTACGGCCCGAGCCATGGAAGCAGCCGGCTACGACGGCGCCTACACGTTCGAAGGCCCCCACGACCCCTTCCTGCCGCTGGTGCTGGCGGCCGAGGCAACCGAGCGGCTCGAGCTCATCACGGCGGTGGCCATCGCCTTCGCCCGCAGCCCGATGACGATCGCCGCCCAGGCCCACGACCTGCAGGCCCTCTCCGCGGGGCGCTTCCACCTCGGCCTGGGCAGCCAGATCAAGCCGCACGTCGAGCGGCGCTTCTCGATGCCGTGGTCGGCGCCCGCAGCGCGCATGCGCGAGCTGGTGCTGGCGGTGCGGGCGATCTGGGCGACCTGGAACGACCGCGTGAAGCTGCACTTCGAGGGCGAGCACTACACGCACACGCTGATGACGCCCTTCTTCGACCCCGGCCCCATCCCCTACGGCCCGCCGCCCGTGTGGCTCGGCGGGGTGGGCCCGTTGATGACCGAGGTGGCAGGCGAGGTGGCCGACGGCTTCATGGTCCACCCGTTCTGCACGGAGCGGTCCCTGCTCGAGATCACCCTCCCCGCCCTGGAGCGTGGCCGAGCCCGCCCCGGGGCCATCGCCGAGCCGATCCACGTGTCGCTTCCCGTGATGGTCGCCACCGGCACCGACGACGCCGCCATGGCGGGGGCCATCGAGGCGGTCAAGGCCCAGATCGCGTTCTACGGGTCCACGCCCGCCTATCGGGTGGTGCTCGACGTGCACGGCTGGGGCGACCTCCAGCCGGTGCTGCGCGACCTCACGCGCTCGGGCGACTGGGCGGCCATGGCTGACGTCGTCCACGACGACCTGCTCCACGCTGTTGCCGTCGTGGCCGCCCCGGATGAGGTCGCCGGCGAGATCAGCCGACGCTACGGCGGGGTGCTCGACCGCGTGGCGCTCAACGCGCCATACCCTGTCGACCCCGACGTGTGGCAGCAGATCGCCACGCAGCTCCAGTCCTGATGGTGGCAGCCGGTTTCCGCAGGCACGGTCGCGGCGGCTTGACTGCCCCCGATGTTCCTCGCGCTGAAGGAGATGCGGCGGGCCAAGCTCCGCTTCGGGTTGCTCGCCGGTGCCGTCGGGCTCCTCGTGTTCCTGATCCTCTTCCAGCAGGCGCTGCTCGGTGGCCTCGTGACCCAGTTCATCGGCGCGCTGAAGAACCAGTCGGGCGAGGTGCTCGTCTACAACGGCCAGGCTCGCAAGAACCTCGAGGGATCCATCGTGCTGCCCGACCAGGCCGCCGCCGTCGCCGCGGTGGACGGTGTGGCGGTGGCCGCTCCGCTGGGTGAGGCCACCTTCACCGTCACGGCGGGTGGCGGCGACGAAGATGCGGTGATCTTCGGGTTCGAGCTGGGCCAGCCCGGACAGCCGACAACCCTCGTCGCCGGCCGGCTCCCTCGCGGACCGAACGAGGCCGTGGCCAGCGAGAAGGACCGCGACGCCGGGTTCGGCATCGGTGATGTCGTGCAGGTGCAGCCGGACGGTGTGCGCATCACCGTGGTCGGCCTGGCCCGTGACACCAACTACTCGGTGGCGCCGGTCCTCTTCGTCGACTTCTCGACCTACGAGTCGGCCAAGCGAACGCGCAACCCCGACGCGACGGCGATCCTGCCCTCGGCGATCGCCATCACCGTCGACGACGGGGTGACACCGGCCGAGGTGGCGACGCGCATCAACGCATCAGTCCCCGGCGTGCAGGCGCTCACCCGACAGGAGGCCGTCGACGGCTCTCCGGGCGTGGCCAGCGTCCGCAGCAGCTTCGGCATCATCCTGGCCCTCTTCTACCTGGTGGTCCCACTCGTCACCGGGCTGTTCTTCCTCATCGTCACCTTCCAGAAGGCCCCCGCCCTCACCCTCCTGCGGGCCATCGGCTCGCCGGCGAAGGTGCTCGTGCGGTCGCTGCTCGTGCAAGTGGCGGCAGTGGTCCTCCTCGGGTCGGTGCTGGCATTCGGGCTCTACGCGGCCGCGCTGCAAGGCGTGAAGAACCTCGGGGTGCGCGTGGAGATCCTGCCCGTTGTGCTCACCGCCCTGGTGGTCCTGGCCCTCGCCCTGCTCACATCCCTCGTCGCCATCCGGCGCGTCCTGCGGCTCGACCCGCTCGCCGCCACGACCGGAGCGGGGGTGCAGGTGTGAAGCTGCCCCTCCGCGAGCTGCGCCGCCGACCGGCCCAGTTCGTCGTGGCCACGATCGTGCTGGCGTTCCTCACCACGCTGCTGCTCTTCCTCGGTGGCCTCCTCGACGGGCTGTACCTGGGCTCGACCGGTGCCATCCGCGCCCAGCAGGCCGACGCCGTCGTGTACTCGGCCAACGCCCGCGATTCGTTCCTCCGCAGCCGCATCACTCCCGACGTGCGACGAGAGGTGGAGGCAGCCGCTGGCGTCGACGCCGTCGGGGGCATCGGCTTCGTGCTCCTCGGCGCCCAGGTGCCCGGGGAGTCGAAGCTGGCCGACGTCGCCGTGGCGGGCTACGAGCTGGCACCGTCGGGGGTCTCCGCACCCGGTGCCGACGGCACCGCGGTGGCCGACAGCCGCCTGCGCGCCCAAGGCGTCTCGACCGGCGACCGGTTGCTCGTCGGTCCGGCTGAGACACCGATCACCGTGGTGGGCTTCGTCGACGACACCGGGTATCTGCTGCAGGGCTCCCTCTGGGTCAACCTCGCCACGTGGCGCGAGGTGCAGAACGCCAACCGACCCGACGCGGCCGTGACCGCGGGCGTCGTGCAGGCCCTCGTGGTGCGCGGCACCGGTGACCTCCCTCAGGCCATCGACGCTGCCACGGGAGGCGCCACCCGGACGCTCAGCCGCGCCGACGCGGTGCTCTCGCTGCCGGGGGTGAAGCAGCAGAGCGACACCTTCAACCAGATCATCTCCTCCACGCTCGTGGTGGCACTCGCGGTCGTCGGCCTGTTCTTCAGCCTGCTGACGATCGAGCGAACGGGGCTCTACGGCGTCCTCAAGGCGATCGGCGCGTCGAGCCGCCGGCTCTTCGCCGGGGTCGTGCTGCAGGCTTTGATCGTTGCCGCCCTCGCCTTCGCCATCGGGTCGACGCTGGCCGTCGCCGCGTCGGCGGCGCTGGCGGGCAAGGTCCCGCTCCAGCTCACGCCCGAGCGCTTCGTCCTCACGCTCACCGGCGTCATCGTGGCGGCCGTCGTGGGCAGCGCCATCTCGCTGCGACGGGTCATGCGCATCGATCCAGCCTCCGCGATCGGCAGCGCATCATGAGAGGGGACATCCCGTGACCGTTCTGGACATGCGCAACGTGCGCAAGGTGTACCGCAGCGGCGACGCCGACATCGTCGCCCTCGACCACGCCACCCTGCAGGTGGATCACGGCGAGCTCGTCGCGCTCCTCGGTCCCTCCGGCTCCGGCAAGACGACGCTGCTGTCGATCGCGGGGGGCCTCCTCACCGCCACCGAGGGTCAGGTGGTCGTGGGCGGCCACGACATCACCTCCTACTCCGCCAAGCAGCTCACCCGGTTCCGACGGGAGAACGTCGGCTTCGTGTTCCAGGCCGTGAACCTCGTGCCGTTCCTCACCGCCGAGGAGAACCTGCTCGTCGTCGACGAGCTCGGAGGCGGTCGTGGCGGCAAGGCGGCCGTCACGCGCGCCCGCGCCCTGCTCGACGAGCTGGGGCTTGGGAGCCGGATGCGCAACCTGCCCGCCCAGCTAAGCGGCGGCGAGCGCCAGCGCGTCGCGATCGGCCGTGCCCTGTTCAACAACCCTGAGCTCGTCCTCTTCGACGAGCCGACCTCGTCCCTCGACACCAAGCTCGGCGAACAGGTGATGGAGCTGATCCGCGCCGAGATGAAGGCTCGCGACACCGCGGCGGTGATCGTCACCCACGACACCCGCATGACCGATGTCGCCGACCGCACGGTCGCGATCATCGACGGCCGGCTGGCGGCGGGAGCGGTGCCGGCCGGCTAGGGCCGGATCTCGTAGAAGGCGTTGATGGGGTGGTCCACGTCGAGGCGGCGGAACCGCGTGAAGCCGGCGTCGCGGGCGAGCCGCTCGGCCTTGGTGGCCGACAGGCCGAGGGTGCCGAGACCGGCCCCGCCGGGTTCGGACAGGGCGCTCGACATGCAGCTCAGCACGCTGATGCCGTACATGAGGCTGGCCATGGGGTTCTGCGCGGCGTTCTCCGCGTAGGTGTCGTGCGCCTTGATGTCGGCCACGAGCCACGTGCCGTCGGCGGCCAGGGCCGCCCGGATCTGCTGCGCCATGCCGGCGGGGTCGGTCATGTCGTGCAAGCAGTCGAAGGTCGTGACGAGGTCGGCTGACCCGTCGGCCGGGATCGGGGCCTCCCGTGGGTCGACGAACGCGGCGTTGGTGATCCCGGCCTCTGCCAGACGCTCCCGGGCCAGGTCGAGGGCGTGGCGCGAGATGTCGTAGCCCCGCACGGTGCTCTGCGGGAAGGCGGCGGCCAACAGGAGCACGATGCCGCCCGCCCCGCAGCCCACGTCGAGGGCCGTCGCGCCGCGCTGGAGCTTCGGCTCGACGCCCTCGAGGAGCGGGAGGACGTCGGGGAGCACGTGGGCGCGCATCCACGGCTCGAAGCCGCGGGCGACCCCCTCGGCGCAGTCAGGGCCGTGGGCGTCGTAGTCGAGCCCGAGTCCGGTGCGGAAGCTCTCGGGCAGGGCGTCGAGGGCAGCCATCGTCTCGGGCAGGTGATGGAAGGTTCCGGCGCCGAAGGCCTCGTGGTCGGGGTCGGCCAGCACGGCGATGCCCTCCGGCGACAGCGACAGCCGCTCGTCGTCATCGATCCCCACGATCTGCGCCGCGCCCTGGTTGTACGCCCACTCGCGCACCCAGCGCTCCTGCAGCCCCGTGCGCTCAGCCAGCTCGCCAGTGGTCAGCGCGTGATCGGCCTCCGCGAGGGCCCGGTAGAGACCCAACCGATCCCCGAGGTGGATCATCCCAGAGGTGACGGCACCCTCGAGCTTCGAGAACACGAGGTACGCGAACATCCCCAGCTTCAGGGGATCGAGCTCGGCGTCGGTGTCAGGGGTCATGACCACCGACGGTACCCACGTTCTGTGGACGCTGACGCTCGCATGGCGAGCGCAGGCGTCCACAGAACGGGTTGGGGTCTAGGGGGTCCAGGCGGTGAGGTCGGCCAGGCGGGGATCGTTGGAGAACATCTCGGTGATCGGCTGGACCACGCCGATGCGCTTCTGGAGCCGCTTGATGTGGAGCTCCTCGTTCCAGAGCGACAGGCTCACGGCGAGGCCCTTGGACCCGGCCCGGGCCGTGCGACCAGAGCGGTGCAGGTAGGTCTTGTGCTCCGGGGCCGGCTCGTAGTGGATCACCACGTCGACGGCATCGATGTGCAGGCCTCGGGCCGCCACGTCGGTGGCCACCAGCACCGTGAGCTTCCCGTCGCCGAAGGCCTTCAGGGCTTCCTCACGCTGGCCCTGGCGCAGATCACCGTGGATGGCGGCCGCGTGCACGCCCTCCTCGTTGAGAGCCCTCGCCAGGCGATCGGCCACCCGTTTGGTGTTCGTGAAGGCCAACGTCTTGCCACTCCCGCGCGCGATGGCGGCCGCCACCTTCACCTTGTCCATCTCGTGCACGCCGATGAAGCGGTGCAGCATGGCGTCCACCGTGACCGTAGTGGAGGCGACCTCGTGGTACACGGGGTCGTGCTGGTAGCGCTTGATGAGCCCGTCGACCACGCCATCGAGCGTGGCCGAGAACAGGAGCGTCTGGTGGCGGCCGTCGATGTGGCGCAGGAGCCACTCCACCTGCGGCAGGAAGCCCATGTCGGCCATGCGGTCGGCTTCGTCGACCACCACGATCTCGAGGCCGTTGAGCTCCACCTCCTTGCGGTCGACGAGGTCGATGAGGCGGCCCGGCGTGGCGATGATCGCCTCGACGCCGTCGGACAGCGCCTTGATCTGCTTGTTCATGTCGGCGCCGCCGTAGACGGCCACCACCCGGCTCCCGATGGCCTTGGCCAGCGGAGCCAGGACGTCGTGCACCTGCAGCGCGAGCTCGCGGGTGGGCACGAGCACCAGCCCACGGGGCTTGCGGGGCTCCGCCTTCGCGAGTCGCTCGAGGAGGGGCAAGCCGAAGGCCAGCGTCTTGCCGGAACCGGTCTTGGCCTTGCCGCACACATCGCGGCCGGCGAGCGCGTCGGCTATCGACAGGCGCTGGATGGCGAAGGGCTCGAGGATGCCCTGGTCGGCGAGGACCTTGACGAGG
>DAIQBC010000092.1:0-9368 GCA_036781345.1 Acidimicrobiales bacterium
CGCGGAGCGCGGCCAGCGGAGGGACCCGGGTCGCCCGGATGGCCGGGATCATGGCCGCCACGACCGTGACGAGGATGCCGACCACCAGGGCGGCGACGACGGTGACCGGTCGCACGATCAAGGTGGCGGTGGGGAGGTCAGCGCCGATGGCGTCGAGCAGTGCGACGACGCCCCTGGCGAGGAGCACACCCGCCACCAGACCCAGGAGCGCGGCCACCACCCCGACGAGCACGGCCTCGAGCATCACCGAGCCGAGCACCTGGCCTCGGCTGGCCCCGATGGCGCGCAGCAGGGCGAGCTGTCGGGTGCGCTGCGCCACGAGGATGGCGAAGGTGTTGGAGATCACGAACACGCCCACGAGCAGGGCGATGCCGGCGAAGACCGTGAGGATCTGGCGGAAGAAGGAGAAGCCGGACTGCACGTCGGACGACTGCTGAGCGGCGGCCTCGGTAGCGGTGAGCACCTCGGTCTTGGCGGGCAGCACCGGCCGGATCCGATCGACGAGCTCCTGCTCCGTCACGCCATCGACGGCGGCGGCATAGATCTGGTGGACGCGGGCACCGGTGCCGGCGAGGCGCTGCGTCTCCGCCAGCGTGAAGTCGGCCGACACCGATCCCGCCGCGCTCTTCGCGGTGCCGAAGGTGAAGACGCCGACGAGCGTGTACTGCTCGCGCCCGAACTGTGAGACGACGGTCACCTCGTCCCCGAGGGAGAACTTGGCGTCCTCGACGGCGGCCTGGTTGAGGGCGATCTCGTTGTCGGTCCTCGGACCACGACCGTCCTTCAGCACGTACGGGGTGAGGGCGGGGTCGTCGATCCAGCTCTCGATGAGGGTGGGCGGCCCGTTCGACGAGCCCACCGGCTTGCCGTCCCGGGCAAGCACCCGGTTGATGCTGCCGAACCCGATGGTGCCGACCGAGGGAACGGCGCTGGCCACGCCGTCGACGGAGGCGATCGTGTCGACCAGGGCGGGGTCCAGCAGCTCGCGCTGGTCACCTCCGAAGGGATCGCTGAAGATGACCTCGCCCTGCACCTGGGCATCGACCTCGCCGTTGGCCTCGGCAAACAGGTCGTCGAAGACGCGGTCGAGGGTGTCGGACAGCACGAAGGTGCCGGCCATGAAGGCCACGCCGAGCACGATGGCGATGACCGTGGACACCATGCGCCGCTTGTGCTCCCAGAAGGAGCGAAGGGTGACCCTCAGCATCAGGTGCCGCCGAGGGCCTTGATGCGGTCGAGCACCTGCTCGGCCGAGGGATCGCGCAGCTCGTCGACGATGCGTCCGTCGCCGAGGAACACCACACGGTCTGCATGGGCGGCGGCCACCGGGTCGTGGGTGACCATCACGATCGATTGGCCGAGGTCGCGCACGGCCTCCTGCATGAAGGTGAGGATCTCCGAGCCCGACCGGGAGTCGAGGTTGCCGGTGGGCTCGTCGGCGAAGATGATCGCCGGCTTGGCGGCCAGCGCTCGGGCCACGGCCACCCGCTGCTGCTGGCCGCCGGAGAGCTCGCTGGGGCGGTGGCCCAGCCGGTCGCCCAGACGCACTGTCCCCACGATCTGGTCGACCCACCCCGCCTCTGGCTTCCGACCGGCGAGGTCGAGCGGGAGGGTGATGTTCTCGAGGGCGTTGAGCGTGGGGATGAGGTTGAAGCTCTGGAACACGAAGCCCACCTGGTCGCGCCGCACCTGCGTGAGCTCCTTGTCGCCGAGCGTCGTGAGGTCGGTGCCCCCGATGAACACCTGGCCGCTGGTGAGCGAGTCCAGGCCGGCCACGCAGTGCATGAGCGTGGACTTGCCGGAGCCCGAGGGACCCATGATGGCCGTGAAGCGGCCCGCCTCGAAGTCGACGGTCACGTCGTCCAGGGCTCGGACCTCCGTGTCGCCGGATCCATAGACCTTGACGGCCTGCAGGGCTCGTGCGGCGGCGATCAGCGTCGCCGGGGGGCTGGAGGGGGTGGACATCCGATCGACGCTAGAGCCAAGCACGACGTTGCGGGCACCCGCGCCGGTAGATTCCCTCCTGGTGACCTGTCCCAGCTGCCATGCGGACGTGCCTGCGGGTGCACGGTTCTGCGCCGACTGCGGCCAGGACCTGCGGTTGCGGGGCGACGAGCGCCGGATCGTCACGGTCCTGTTCGCCGATCTCGTCGGCTACACGGCGCTCTCCGAGAGCCGCGACCCGGAGCAGGTGAAGAACCTCATCGACGGCTGCTTCGAGCGCCTGGTGGCCGACATCGACGCCTTCGGCGGCCGGGTCGACAAGATCATCGGTGACGCCATCGTCGCCCTCTTCGGCGCCCCCACCGCCCACGAGGACGATGCGGAGCGAGCGGTGCGAGCCGCCCTCCGCATGCAGGAGACGTTGGCGGAGAAGTCCGGGGAGATCGGCGTCGACATCCGCATGCGGGTGGGCGTGAACACCGGTGAGGTGCTCGTGGGGGCCCTGCGCGCTGGCGGCGACTACACCGCGATGGGTGATGTCGTGAACACCGCCAACCGCCTGCAGACGGCGGCCCAGCCCGGCGAGGTGCTCGTCGGAGCGGCCACCTTCGCCGCCACCCGCCGCACCGTGCGCTACGACGCCCTCGAGCCGATCGACGTCAAGGGTCGGGAGGAGCTCGTGCCCGCGTGGCGCGCCGACGCCGCCGTCGCCCCGCCCGGCTACCGCCCCGAGCGCCACCGGGTGCGGCTCATCGGGCGCGAGCCGGAGCTCGGTCTCCTCGGTCGCAGCGTCGAGAACTCCATCCGCAACTCGCGCGGGGCGCTGCTGCTCCTCCTCGGCGAAGCCGGGGTGGGGAAGTCGCGGCTCACCGAGGACCTCGCCGCGCTGGCGGAGACCGAGCACAACGCCCTCATCCTCGAGGGGCGCTGCGTCCCCTACGGCGAGGCCAACGTGTGGTGGCCGGTGGCCGACGCTCTGCGGCATGGTGCCGGCATCCGCTCCAGCGACCCGGCCGACAAGGCCGTGGCCCTCGCCCGCACCTCGGTGTGCATCGCCCTCGGCGAGGGCGCCAGCGCCGCCGAGGTCGACCGCGTGCACCAGGGCTTGCTCTACCTGATGGGCTACGACTCGGAGCTTCGTGGCATCGAGCCCGCCCGGGCTCGCGAGGAGGCCACCGCGGCGGTGGTCACCTACGCCGAGCGCTTCTCGCTCCACCGCCCGGTGATGGTGGTGCTCTCCGACCTGCACTGGGCCGACGACCTCGTGCTCGAGCTGGTGGACACGTTGCTCGACCGGCTGTCCAGCCGCCGCTTCGTCGTGCTGGCCACGGCCCGCCAGGTGGTGGAGGAGCGCTGGCACCCCCCGCACGGCCGTCACAACCTCGTGGTGCTCACGGTCGATCCCCTCACGGCCGAGTCGGCCGAGGTGCTGCTGGCCGAGCTGGCCGGGCCCGACCTCGGACCGGAGCTGTCCAAGGCGCTGCTGGCCCGCGGCGGCGGCAACCCCTTCTTCCTCGAGGAGCTCGTCACCCTCTTGGCCGACGCCGGGATGGTCGGCCCCCACGATGGTGCCGGGGCCGACGACCGCGCGCTGCTGGCGGAGCTCCCTGACACCCTCCGGGGGTTGGTGGCGGCGCGGCTCGACGGGCTCACCCACGATGAACGCCGGGTCCTGGACGACTGCGCGGTGCTCGGTCGCCGCGGGCCGATGCGAGCCATCGAGGTGATGGCGAGCACCCACCTCGGGCTCACGGACGTCCGTCCCGTGCTCGAGTCCCTCGAGGCCAAGGACCTCCTCGTGCTCAGCGGCGTGGGCGAGGCGGAGAAGTGGACCTTCCGCTCCGAGGTCGTGCGGGAGGTCTCCTACGGCACGCTCACCAAGGCCGATCGGGCCCGGTCCCACCTTGGCATCGCCACCTGGATGGAGGCGAAGGAGGACACCGAGCGTGACGACGTGATCGACCGGATCACGCACCACCTCGTGCGGGCCGCCGAGCTCGCGCACGAGCTGGGCACCGTCGATGACCTGCCTCCCGACCTCACCGAGCGCGCGCTGCAGTGGCTCGAGCGAGCGGCGGCCCGCGCCACCCAGTCCGAGATCCATGTCGTGGCCGAGCGCCTCTACGGCGAGGGTCTGCGCCTGCTGGCCGGGCTCCACGGGCCACGGCACCGCGCCTTCCTGGCCGGCCGGGCCCGCGCCCTGGCCGGCCTGCGGGAGATGGCCCCGGCTCGTGCCGACGCCCTCGCGGCGGTCGAGGAGAGCCGTCAGGCCGGCGACGACGGTCGCGCCGACCTCGGTCGAGCCCTCCTCGTCCTCGCCGACGTCGAGCAGAAGGACGTGGGCTGGACGGCGTCCGAGGCCGCGCTCGACGAAGCGGGCCGGGTCTTCGCCGAGCTGGGCGACAGGTCAGGCGAGGCCGAGGTGCTGCGGCTCCGCGGCTTCGCGGCCCTCTTCCGCCACGAGTACGTCGCGGCCTCTGGCCTGCTGGAGCGGGCCCTCGCCGACTTCGAGGCGCTCGAGGACCGCCGCGGCGTGGCCTGGGCCCGCCAGAACCTGGCGTGGTGCGCCTTCTACCTCGGACGGGCGGAGGAGGCAGAGGCGCTGCTGCACAAGGCGGCCGCCACCTTCGAGGAGCTCGGCGACCAGGGCGGCCTGCGCTGGGCCCGCGGCTTGCTGGCCTGGACCCGCTTCTACCAGGGCCACTCGGCCGAGGCGGGCGAGATGGCCGAGTCGATCATCGTCGACGACCGGCGGGGCCTCGACCGGTGGGCGCTCGGCATGATGCTCGTGCTGGCCGGTTCGGTGCGGCTCTGGACGGGCCGCACCCTGAGTGCGATCGATCGCCTGCGAGAGGCGAGAGATCTCTTCGAGGAGATCAACGACGAGTTCGGCCGGGCCCAGGCGGTCGCCGTGCTGGGTCGGGCCCTCGTCATGGCGGGCCGCATCGACGAGGGGCTCGACACCGTGGCCTCCCTCGCCCAGCCCGACGGCAGCCTCCTCACGGATCAGGAGCACGTCATGGCGGTGATGGCCGGACTGGGCGCCACCGTGCAGATCGGCGCGCTCGACCGCAGCACCCGGCTCCTGAGCGGGATGCCGACCGAGTTCCTCGAGGGCTCGGGTGGGGCGCTCGTGGTCGGCGACGCCGAGCGGTCTACGGCACTCGGGCTCTACCACCTGCAGTCCGGCGACGTCGCCGCCGCTGTGTCGGTGCTGAGCTCGCTGCGGGCTCGGCTGCTCCCAGAGATCGACCCGAACCTCCACTCGGCGCTGGCCCTGGCCCACGCCGCCGCGGGATCGCTCGAGGAGGCGTTGCAGGAGGCCGACGAGGTCGACGCCCACGATCGAGCGAGCTACCTCGATCGCATCACGGCCGGCATCGCCCGTGGCCTGGCCCTCTCCCGACGCGGCGATGCGGCGGCCACCGCCGCCTTCGATCAGGTGCGGGCGGCGGCCGACGCCACCGAGGACCGCGTGTCCCAGGCCCTCACCCGCCTCGCCGACGCGATTGCGGCGTCGGCCCGCGGAGAGACCGACGCACCGGCGCGCCTCTGGGAGGCGGAGGCCCGCCTGGCCGAGCTCGACCTCCTCGACACGGCGTGGCGCTCGGCCTACGCCTCGGCCGTGGGTGTGCCCGCCTGAACCTCGGGCCGACCACGGACCGCTCAGGTGGGCTGCTTGACCACCCGCAGGTAGGGCTTCTTGGTCTCCCAGCCGCCGGGGAAGGCGACCTTGGCATCGTCGTCGGACACGGAGCCGGCGATGATGACGTCCTCACCGCTCTTCCAGTCCGCCGGGGTGGCCACCTTGTGCTTGGCGGTGAGCTGCAGCGAGTCGATCACCCGGATCAGCTCGTCGAAGTTCCGGCCCGTCGAGGCGGGATAGGTGAGGGTGAGCTTCACCTTGTTGTCGGGCCCGATCACGAACACCGAGCGCACCGTCAAGGTGTCGTTCGCGTTCGGGTGGATCATGTCGTAGAGGTCGGCCACCTTGTGGTCGGGGTCGGCGAGGAGCGGGAAGTTGAGCGAGGAGCCGGTGACATCGGTGATGTCCTTGCTCCACTTCTCGTGCTCGGCCACGCCGTCGACGGACAGGCCCACGACCTTGACGTCGCGCTTGTCGAACTCGGGCTTCAGCGCGGCCACCCGGCCCAGCTCCGTCGTGCAGACGGGAGTGAAGTCCTTGGGGTGCGAGAAGAGGACCGCCCAGCTGTCGCCCTTCCAATCGTGGAAGTGGATGGGGCCGTCGGTGCTGTCGGCGGTGAAGTCGGGAGCTTCGTCCCCCAGGCGGATCGCCATGGTGCCTCCTAGGTCGTTGGGTGAAGGCGCCACCTTAGCGAGGCCCGGCCGCAAAGCCGACTGATCTTGTCGGCTTTACGGCCGGGACCTGTGGCACACGTCACCTTGACGAATCAAGCAACTGCTAGATATAGTTAGCGCAGGGCCCGAGGGCCCGACATCCCCCCACAAGGAGCACACATGAGCACCATCCTCCACAAGGTCGAGGGCTACGAAGATCAGGTCATCGACTTCATGCACAAGAGCAAGACCCCCGTGGTCGACTTCGTCGCCAAGGGCGTCGACGTCGTCGGCGAGCGTCTGCCGTCGTTCACCTACCCCAAGACGATGGCGACCCCCATCGAGGTCGTCGAGTCGCAGGTGGCCTTCGCCAAGAAGTTCATCGACGCCAACACCGCCATCGTGACTGCGGTCCTCGAGACCGTGGCCCCTGTGGTCGGCTACAAGACCAAGAAGGTCGTGCGGGCCGCCAAGGCCGCCTGACAATCCCGGGGGCCACGGCCCCCGCCGCCGAGTCCTTGCGAGGACTTGTGCCGACGAGCGACGCCCTCCCCCCGGGCGTCGCTCGTCACGTTCTCAGGCCCGCTTGCGGGCGGGCTTCTTCGGCTTCGCTGGCTCGTCCTCGACGAAGCTCCGGTAGACGCTGAGCAGCGCCGCTCGTTGGTCGGCGGAGAGCCGCGCATCGGCCTGCACGGCCTCCACCACCGTCACCGGCCGAGCCGGGGCGGCGTGGTCGGGGCGCTCGATGACACCGGCTTGCACGAGGAGCGACTCGGCGCTCAGGTTGAGGGCACCCGCGATCGCCTTGAGCACCCGGACCGAGGGCTCATGCAGGCCCCGTTCGAGTTGCGAGAGGTAGGGGTTGGACACGTTGGCCCGCTCGGCGAGGTCCCGGAGCGTCAGCTCAGCCTGCTGGCGCTGCTTGCGGATCAGGTCCCCCAGCGCCTCCAGCTGGCGGCGACCGGCGGCATCGGCAGGGGTCATTCGTCCTCCTCGTGGGCGCGCACCGTCAGCCCGGGCACGAACGGATCGGCCGGCGGGTCGGTGCCGAGCACATCGGGCTCGATGTACATGACGCGCGCCGCGGGCACTTGACGCCGCACGCGCGCCTCGACGCGGTTCACCGCGCCCGCCAGCTCGGCCATCGACAGCCCTTTAGCGAAGCTGACCTTGGCGCCGATCAGGAGCTCGTCGGGGCCGAGGTGCTCGGTGCGCATGTGGATGAGGCGCTGTACGGCCGGCTCATCGTCGATGGCGGCGCGGATCGCGGCCTGCACCTCGGGGCTGGCGGTCTCACCCAGGAGCAGGCTCTTCATCTCGGTGGCCAGGACCACGGCGACGACGGTGAGCAGGACGCCGATGCCCAGCGTGCCGATGCCGTCGTAGATCGCATCGCCCGTGAGCAGTGTGGTGCTGACCGCGGCCAGCGCGATGAGCAAGCCGACCTCGGCGGCGAAGTCCTCGAGCAGCACCACCGGCAGCTCCGGGTTCTTCGAGCGGCGGATGAACTGCCACCACGTGGCGTCGCCCCGGATCTTGTTGGCCTCTGTGATCGCAGTGCGGAACGAGTACGTCTCGAGCGCCACGGCCAGCAGGAGGATGGCCACGGCGACCGCGGCGGACTCCACCTCGTGGGGGTGGCGGACCTTCTCGATGCCCTCGAAGATCGCGAAGGCACCGCCGGCACTGAACAGGACCAACGCCACGATGAAGGCCCAGAAGTAGCGCTCACGGCCGTAGCCGAACGGGTGGCTGGCGTCGGCTTCGCGTCTCGACCTCTTGCCGCCCAGGAGCAGCAGGCCCTGGTTTCCCGAGTCGGCCACCGAGTGGATCGACTCGGCCAGCATCGATGCCGAGCCCGTGATCACGAAGCCGATGAGCTTGGCCACCGCGATCCCCAGGTTGGCCAGGAGCGCGGCGATCACCGCCCTCGTGCCGCTCGCCGTTCCTGCCATGGCGGCAGGTTAGGGCGCGCCCGATGATGATCCCTGCCAGGATCGGCGGCCATGAGCTTCCTCGACCAGGTCGCCGCTGACCCCGACGCTCCTGCGGTGGATGACCTCACCCGTCGCCGCTCACGGGGCGAGCTGCTCGACCGGGCTCGCCGCCTCGGCCACTGGATGCTCGACGACGGCGGGGTGCCGGAGGGCGGGCACGTGGCCATGCTGCTGGGGAACCGGGTGGAGCTCATCGACCTGTTGGTGGCGGCCCAGCATGCTGGGACCTGGATCACGGCGGTCAACTGGCACCTGACGGCACCCGAGGTGGCGTACATCCTCGACGACAGCGCCGCCATGATCCTCTTCACCGATCCGGAGCACGAGGCCGTGGCACGCGAAGCCGCCGGCCAGGCCACTCGGGGCGTGGAGGTGGTGCTGGCGGGGCCCGAGCTGGAGGCGCTGGCCGCTCACCCCAACGACGAGCCGTTCCTGCTCGACGGGCCGGGCGGCGGTACGATGCTCTACACCTCCGGCACCACCGGGCGACCAAAGGGCGTGAAGCGCCGCCGCCAGCCCAGCCTGGGCGAGACGCTCGCCATGGGTGGCGCCGCCGGCATGGTGCTGGGGCTCGACGGCCGGGGTCCTCACCTCGTCACCGGTCCGCTGTACCACGCTGCCCCGCTGGGCTTCGCGGCCATCGACCTCGCCAACGGCGCCGAGCTGGTGGTGATGCCGCGCTGGGACGAGTCGCACTGCCTGCAGCTCATCCAGGAGCGTGGGGTCCGCAACAGCCATGTGGTGCCCACGATGTGCGTGCGCCTGCTCCGCGTGCCCGACGAGGAGCGGGCCGCCTTCGACCCGTCGTCGCTGTCCACCGTGCTCCACGGTGCGGCACCGATCGCGCCCACCACGAAGCACAAGATGATCGAGTGGTGGGGTCCGGTGCTCACCGAGTACTGGGGGAGCACCGAGGGAGGCGTGTTCACGCTCGTCGACTCGGCGGCCTGGCTCACCAAGCCCGGCACGGTCGGCAAGGCCATCCCGAGCTACGAGGTCTTCGCCGTCGACCCCGAGGGCCAGCGGCTGCCGGCCGGCGAGGTGGGCACGCTGTACACGCGGAACCTCGTCACCGACGACGTCTTCGAGTACCACCAGGCCAAGGAGAAGACCGACGCCGCCCACCTG
>DAIQBC010000093.1:0-9271 GCA_036781345.1 Acidimicrobiales bacterium
AGCTCACCGAGCCGCTTCTTGAGCTCGTAGCCGTGGAGCTCCTGCTCGCTGAGCAAGCCGAGGATGGCGAGGTCGATCATAAGGAAGGGCATGTTCGCTACATCGTTGTGATGTATCGAATCGATGTAACGACACACTGTACGCGATCGCCGTCGCCGTCAAGGGTGACTTCGGTCACGGGCACGGGGCGGGGCGCACCGGTAGCCTCTGGTCGTGACGTTCAGGCCGGAGGCGATCCCTGGGAGCGGGCAGCAGACCAGCGGCGGCGTGATCGACTACCGCCTGGCTCGCATGGGGGTCGTCTCGGAGTACCGCAAGGGCCGCCTGGCCCGGCATGAGGTGTGCGACGCCCACCCCGAGCTCAAGCGGGCGGCCCAGTCGGCCAGCGAGGCCACCGAGATGGAGTGCCCGATCTGCGAAGAGGACAACATCGTCCTGGTCACCTATGCCTTCGGGGCCCGGTTGCCGGCGTCGGGGCGATGCATCACCACCAAGGGCGAGCTGGCCAAGCTGGCCAAGGGCCGCCAGCACCTGGCCGCCTACGTCGTGGAGGTGTGCCCCTCGTGCTCGTGGAACCACCTGGCCCGCACGTTCCTCCTCGGCGCGGGCTGACGGGTGCGGGCCGTGATGGAGCAACGACGCCCCTGACCCCTAGGATTCGGCCGTCCCGACATCGGCCATCTCGGCCGTCGTGCCCCATCTGATGCCCGAACGTCGCCCACCCGTCAAGCGAGCCGCTGCTCGTGGCTCAACGCCCGCGAAGCGAGCCACCTCCGGGCGCTCGGGGTCGCCCGCCCGCGCGGGGTCGCGGTCCGGAACCCAGGTGCCGCGCCCTCGTCGGCCCAAGCCGGGCAGCAACCGCAGCATCCTGTGGCGGTGGCGGCGGGGGATCTTCATGGTCGGCCTGCTCGGCGTGGCGGCCAGCGGCGGGGTGGCGGCGGTGGTGCTCAACATCGCACTGCCCCCAGAGGTGGCCCTGCTGCAGACCTCCTTCGTGTGCGGGGCCGACGTCACGGAGGCGTGCGGGCCCGACAACGCGATCGCCACCTTCAGTGCCGAGGAGGACCGCATCAACGTGCGGCTCTCGGAGGTACCGGCCGTCCTGCAGCAAGCGGTCTTGGCCACCGAGGACCGTGGCTTCTACGACCACGGCGGCATCGATCCCGTCGGGATCTCACGGGCGCTCTACAACGACCTCCGGGGGCGGGGGGTGCAGCAGGGCGGCTCGACGATCACGCAGCAGTACGTCAAGAACGTCTATCTGACCTCCGAGCGCAGCCTCGTCCGCAAGATGAAGGAGGCCGTGCTGTCCGTGAAGCTCGAGCGTGAGCTCGACAAGGACGAGATCCTCGAGCGCTACCTCAACACGATCTACTTCGGTCGAGGGGCGTACGGGGTCGGGGCGGCCACACGCGCCTACTTCGGCAAGGACGTGCGCGACACGGGGCTGCTGGAGGCGTCGTACCTGGCTGGGCTGATCCGCTCGCCCAGTGACGCCGACGCCCTTGAGAACCCCGAGGAGGCCACCCGTCGCCGGGACACGGTTCTCACGGCCATGGTCCAGGAGGGCTACATCAACGCGACGGATCAGGCGACCTTGGCGGCGCTGCCCATCGGGACAGGGGTCATCCCCCCACGCGACCGCACCGGCCTGGGCGTCGTCAAGGGCAACACCGCCGCCGACAACATCGGGACCAAGTACTTCGTGGAGGCGGTACGCCGGCAGGTGGCCGAGAAGTACGGCGAGGACACGCTCTACGGCGGCGGCCTGCGGATCTACACGACGATCGACTTCGACATGCAGCGAGCGGCCTGGGACGCCGTCTCCTCGACCCTCGACCAGCCGGGCGACCCCGAAGCCGCGCTGGTCGCGGTCGACCAGTACGGGTACGTGAAGGCGATGGTCGGCGGCCGGGACTTCGACACCCAACAGGTGAACCTGGCGCTCGGCGCGCAGGCAGGAGGATCGGGACGGGGCGCGGGGTCGTCCTTCAAGCCGTTTGTGCTGGCCGAGGCCGTCCGGCAGGACATCTCGCTCAACTCGAAGTTCAACGCGCCGGGTTCGATCACCTTCCCCGGTGTCCCGGGGGCCAAGGCGGGCGAGGACTGGAAGGTGAGCAACTACGGCGGCACGGCGCAGGGTGTGCTCGACCTCGTGGACGCCACCAGGGTGTCGTCCAACACGGCGTACTCGCAGCTCATGCTGGAGGTGGGTCCCCAGAACGTGGCCAACCTGGCCCGCAGCCTCGGCGTCACCGCCGACCTGCCGATCGTGCCCTCGCTCGTGCTCGGGGCCGGCGACGTGTCACCGCTCGACATGGCGGTGGGATACAGCAGCTTCGCCAACCGGGGCGTGCACAACGACCCGATCATGATCAGCAAGATCGAGCAGGTCGACGAGAGCGGGGACACCACCGTGATCGACCAGGCGGTCCCCAGCGGCGAGCGGGTGCTCTCCGAGGATCAGGCTGATCTGGTGACCTACTGCCTGCGCCAGGTGGTGACGGGAGGGACCGGCACCTCGGCCAACTTCGGCAAGCCGGCCGCGGGCAAGACCGGTACCACTCAGGACAACAAGGACGCCTGGTTCGTGGGTTACGTGCCCTCGCTCACGGCCGCCGTCTGGATGGGCTATGCCGATCCACTGCCCGACGGCACTGTGCCCACCATGAACGCCGGCTCGGCCGTCAGCCAGAGCCATGGGTTGAAGGGGGTGACCGGCGGCAGCCTGCCTGCGGAGATCTGGCGCAAGTTCATGCGCTCGGCCACCGAGGGCGTCGACACCGGCAGCTTCACGGTGCCCAGCAAGTTCCCGGGCCGCATCCTCAACGAGGCGCTGCAGCAGACCACCACCACCGCGGCGACATCGTCGACGAGCTCCACGTCGAGCTCCACGTCGTCCACGGTGGAGGACACCACCACGAGCAGCGAGACCACCGGCTCGACCACCCCCACCACCAGCGGCTCCACCTCGACGACGGCTGGCCCGGCGCCCAACTGACGCGGGCGCGCCCTCAACCCCTGTCCTGGAAGTGCCGAAGTCCAATGAGATGGTCACGACGCTCTCCTTGACGCGCCCGCTCGGGCTGATGCTGGTCGTCGGCGTCCTGGTGCTCGTGGTCGTGGGCGGGGCCAGTCCGGCCGCCGCGGCGCCCCCGGCCGCGCCGACGGTGACCTCGGCTCCGACCACCCCCAGCCGTCTCGCGACCCCGTCGTGGTCGTTCAGTGGCCCCCCCGGGGCCACCCTCGAATGCCGACTCCGGCGCGGCTCGATCGTGGCCAGCGACTGGGTCTCGTGCACGAGCCCTCAGGGGTTCGACCTCAGCGCGCAGCCCGACGGCACCTACGTCTTCGAGGTCCGTGCGGTGCTCGGCGTCGAGACGGGAGCGGTGGCGTCGTCCACCTACGTGTTCGACACCACCCCGCCTGATGCCCCGGTGCTGACCGGCCCGGGGGCGATCGGGAGCGACCCGTCGCCGACCTGGTCCTTCACCACGGACTCCAGCTCGGTGGTCGCCTACGACAGCACCACGTACCCCCTCCCACCGAGCATGCCGAGCATCGCCTACGCAGCTCGGTCGACCGCCGAGGTCGGCGACCTCGTCGCCTTCTCCGGGTCCAAGCGACACCTCGAGTCGGTGACGGTGACGCTCGAGAGCTGGGCGGCCCACTCCGACTTCCCGGCCTACCCGACGGGACCCTGGCAGCACCCGATCACGCTGAACCTCTACTCGGTCGATCGCTCCGGAGTCAGCCCCTCACCTGGCCCCCTCATCGCCACTGATGTTCGGACCGTCGACATCCCCTGGCGACCTGAGCCAGATCCGTCGTGCCCGGTGAGCGGGCCGTACGTCGGCTACCGAGCCGCCGATGGGCAGTGCCACTTCAGCGTCCCGGCCAACGCGACCTTCGATCTGACATCGCTCGGTGTCGACCTGCCCGACGAGGTCATCGTCGGCGTGGCCTTCGACACGCAGAGCAGCGGGGCCTCGCCGACCGGGTTGAGCGGGCCGTACAACCTGTTGAACCTGGCGGTGCGAGCGTCGGCACCGTCAGCAGGCACGAACGTCGAGCCGGACGCCATCTTCTACAACAGCACCTTCGCCGGCTTCTACGCCGATGCAGGGGCTGGCGGCACGGGCACCTTCCGGCGTGACACCGGCTGGGGCAGCTACACCCCGGCCGTCCAGGTCGTCACGACTGATCCGCCCGGCCCTCCCGCGAGCACCGAGTGCCTCCTCACCGGGGGGACGACGGTCATCGCTGGTTGGGCTCCCTGCGCGGCCCCCGTCGGGTACGACCTACGCGCGGCGCCCGACGGCACGTACACGATCGCGGTGCGGGCGACAGACGCGGCCGGGAACACCGGACCGGTGGGCACGGTCGACTACACGTTGGATCGCTCGGTGCCTGCGACGTCCCCCCCGCCCGACGTCACGATGCCCGGCGGCCCGCCGGCGGGCGGGTCCGGCAACCCGGCCCGGTCTGTCGCCGTGGACCTGCCCGTCCTTGCGCCGATCCCCTTGCCGGCCACCCCTGCTGCTTCGGGGTCGGGCTCGGCCCAGACCGGACGCTCCCCGCGTGCCTTCCAGGTCTCTCCGTCCGTGTCTCACTCGGCTGGCGACGATGGGTCGCTGTTCAGCCGCCTCCTCACGGCCATCCTCCGGGCGGTCACCCGCCACCGCGACGATGCCGTCTTCCCGATGTCAGTGCTGTTCCTGGTCGGTGGGTTCCTCATGGTTCAGAACCGGATCGACCGCAGCGACCCGAAGCTGGCCCTCGCCCCCGTCTACGCCGACCCGGACCTGTGGTTCCCACCCCCGCCCGGAGGCCAACGTTGAGCGCACGCCCCGCCCACCGGGGGGAGCTCGTCCCGATCGCCGAGCGGATGCGCCTGCTCCAGGGCTTCCGGTTCCTGATCGCGGCCGCCGCGGGCCTCGTGGCCTGGCGGCTCCCCGACGCCCTGCGGATCCCCAGCGGCACGTTCGTGGCGGTGACGGCCGCGTACGTGGCCGTCGGGTTGGCGGGCCTGACCGCCTGGCGCCTGACACGCCGGATCGGCATCGCCGTGTTCGCCGCCGTCGTGCTCCTGGACGGCGTGTACCTCGCCTGGGCCAGCTACGTGAGCGGTGGCCCCGAGAGCCCGATCCGGTACCTGATCATCCTGCACGTCATCGCCGTGGCACTGCTGGCCTCGTACCGAACTGGCATCAAGGTGGCGCTGTGGCACTCGTTGCTGCTGCTGGTCGTGCACTACCTGCAGGAAGCAGAGGTAGTGCGTCCACTGGCCCGTGGCACCTCCGTGTCGGGTACGCCGTTCGAGCAGCTCGTGGGGTTCAGCGCGGTGCTGTGGACAGCAGCGCTCGCCACGGCGCACTTCTCCGCGGTCAACGAGCGTGAGCTGCGTCGGCGCCGATACGACATCGAGGCCCTCGCCGCGATGGCAGAACGGCTCGAGCTCACCTCGAGCTCCGCGGCCGCGGCCGAGGTGCTCCTCGTCAGTGCAACCGACACCTTCGACGTGGATCGCGGTCTCGTCCTCGCGGCGCTCGATGGCGGCGAACTGCGGCTCCTGGCGCAGCGCGGCGCCGCCAAGGGGGTAACGGAGGTGTTCCGTCCGGGTGACGGGTCCATCGTGACGGCGGCGCTGACTTCGAAGCGGACGCAGCTGGCAGGTGGGCTCGATCCGGCCGCCGACCAGCTGGCTGCGCTGCTCCCGGGGGCACGCAGCCTCGTGGTCGTGCCGCTCACGGCCGAGGGCCAGTCGATCGGCGTGCTGGTCGTCGAGCGCTCGTTGCGCGGCACGCGCATCGAGCGACGAGTGGTGAGCATGCTGGAGCGGTTCGCCGCCTATGGCTCGCTGGCGTTGCGCAACGCGAGGCTGCTCGAGCAGGTCCAGCGGCTGGCGGCCACCGATGCCCTGACGGGCCTGGCCAACCGCTCCACGTTGCACGCGGAACTGGCGCGCGAGCTGGCGCGCGCGGCCCGCGACCGGACCCGGGTGTCTGTGGTCATGCTCGACGTCGACCACTTCAAGGACGTCAACGACGTGCACGGCCACCATGTCGGGGATCTCGTCCTGCAGCGGATCGCTCGTCGACTCGAGGGGGTGTCACGAGCCGGGGAGGTCGTCGGCCGCTATGGCGGCGAGGAGTTCATCGTCGTGCTCCCCGGTCAGACCGATCCCGACGGCGTCGCCGCGGCTGAACGCCTCCGCCGGGCGATCGCCCTTGACTCCGACGAACCCCACGTCACCGTCAGCGCAGGCGTCGCCTCCTTCCCGGACGATGCCATCGACGCCGACGGGCTCATCCGCGCCGCGGATCTCGCGCTGTACGCCTCCAAGCGCTCCGGTCGCAACCGCGTGACCCGTGCCCGGGACCTGGCGTCGTCGCCGGGGCAGGTCGCCGGATCCCTGTCCTGATCTCCCGATCGGAGCCAGCGATCAGTCGAGCCGCTGGTGCGGGTAGCTCGTGCGGCAGGGGAAGCACCAGCGCTCGACCGCGTCGAGCACCTCCACCTTCTCCTCCTGGTCCCATGCCTTCGGCGTGAGGTAGATGCGGTGCACCGGGGACACCTCCACGGCTTGGTCCCCGCAGCTGTCGCAGCGATCGCCAGGGTCCATGCGACGGAGGCTACCGATCCGTCCAGGAGGTTTGTTCGGGCCGATGCGCGGGCCTAGGCTGAGAGCACCGCTGGCAGCCACCTTGGCGCTGGACGGGATCAGGAGGTGCAGAGATGCGCTCGAAGCTCACCGCGCCGGCCATCCGGGCCCGCAAGGTCCGTAACGGCGGAGAACCGCTGGTCATGGTCACCGCCTACGACGCCCCCGGGGCCCGCATGGCCGACGAGGCCGGCCTCGATCTCATCCTGGTCGGCGACTCGGTCGCCATGGTCGTGCTCGGGTACGACGACACCCTCCAGGTCACCGTGGACGACCTCGTCCACCACACCGGTGCCGTTGTCCGCGGTCTGGCCAGCTCCGCTCCCGACCGGGAGGCCAAGAAGCCCTTCGTGGTGGCCGACCTGCCGTGGATGAGCTACCACACCACCGTCGTCGACGCCGTCAGCAACGCCGCCCGGCTGATCCGGGCCGGCGCCCAGGGCGTGAAGCTCGAGGGTGGCCGCAAGCGCCTGGCCGTGATCGAGGCGATCGTCGACGCCGAGATCCCCGTGATGGGCCATCTCGGTCTCACCCCCCAGTCGGTGCACGCCATGGGCGGGTTCAAGGTGCAGGCCCGTGAGCACGGCGCCGCCCTCGAGCTGGTCGCCGACGCCAAGGCCCTCGCCGCTGCCGGGTGCTTCGCCATCGTGCTCGAAGGCGTGCCGGACGAGGTGGCCCGCATGGTCACCGACGCCGTCGACGTGCCCACCATCGGCATCGGCGCCGGCCCCGGCTGCGATGGGCAGGTGCTCGTGTACCACGACGTGCTCGGCATCGAGGACCGGATCGTGCCGAAGTTCGTGCGTCGATACGCCGACCTCAAGGCGGCCGGTGTGCTGGCGCTGTCGGCCTACGCAGCCGACGTGCGCTCGGGGGCCTTCCCGACCGATGCCGAGAGCTACCACCTCAGCACCGAGGTGGCCGAGACGCTCGGGATCTACGGTCTGGTGCCTGCCGCCATCTGAGGCACCATGTAGGGATGACCTTCGAGGAGCGGCTGGCCCGCTGGCTGCTCGGCGCGGCAATCGTCGTGGCGCTGGCCGGGGTGGCGGCCATTCTGCTGCACTCCCAGGACGATGCCGGTCCGGCTGTCGCCGATCCGCTGGCCGAGTTCGGCCATGTCGCCGTCCGGGTCCAACCGGAGGACGGGTCGGGCTCGCTGCTGTGGTGCCTTCTCGCAGCCGTGTCCGCCGATCAGCGCAGCCGGGGACTGATGGAGGTCACCGACCTGGGTCGCTTCGAGGGGATGGCCTTCGTCTACGACGAGGACGTCGACCACGGGTTCTACATGCGCGACACGCCCACGCCGCTATCGATCGCATGGATCAGCTCGGCAGGCGAGGTCGTGAGCACCGCGGACATGGCGCCCTGCGCGGACCGTGACGGCTGCCCCGTGTACCCCCCGGGTGGGAGGTACCGCTACGCCATCGAGGTCTTCCAGGGCCGGCTCGACGACCTCGGCATCACGCCGTCGGCCACCGTCATGGTCGGCGGTGGCTGCCCCCCGCCCTGACCTGTCACACACCCCGCGTAGGGTCACGGATGTGTGCGACCAACCCCACCACCGCTACGCTCCACAGGTCATTTCGACGCCCTGCCCCCACCGTGGGGGCCCCGGCCTGGCCGGGTCCACAGGGAGGATGTGCGCCCATGCGGGCCTATGAGCTCATGGTGATCTTCGAGTCCGGTCTCGACGACCAGGCGATCGACGACCAGGTCAAGTCGGTGGTGGCGCAGATCGGCACACGCGGCGGCAACGTCGCCTCCACCGATCGATGGGGTCGGCGCCGGTTTGCCTACGAGATCGACCACAAGCAAGAGGGCTACTACGTCGTTTGGGAGCTCACCGCCGATGGCGGCGACCTCGAAGCCCTCGAGCGGTCCCTGCGCCTTGCGGACGAGGTCGTCCGCCACAAGCTCGTGCGCCTGCCCGACCGGGAGGCCGCTCGTCGCGGTCTGTTCGGTGAGGGTCAGGCCCAACCGGCTGCGGCCGGGTAGGAGTCAACAACATGGCAGACAACACGGTCACCGTCATCGGCAACGTCACTCGGGATCCCGAGCTGCGCTTCACGCCCTCCGGGCAGGCCATCGCCACCTTCGGGTTGGCGGTCAACCGGCGCTGGCAGAACAAGCAGACCCAGGAGTGGGAGGAGCAGGTGTCGTTCTTCGACGTCACCTGCTGGGCCCAGCTCGGCCAGAACGTGAGCGACACGCTCGTCAAGGGCAGCCGGGCCATCGTCACCGGCCGCCTCGAGCAGCGCTCATGGGAGACCGACCAAGGCGACAAGCGCTCGAAGGTCGAGATCATCGCCGACGAGGTGGGTCCGAGCCTTCGTTGGGCCACCGCCGACATCACGCGCAACGAGCGCAAGGAGGCGGGCGACGGTCCTGCCGCTGGCGGCGGCAGCAGCCGACCCGCGCCGAACCAGGCGCCCGCCGGCTACGACCCCGCTGAGGAGCCCTTCTGATGGCCAACAAGCCCGTGCGCACGAAGAACAAGGATGGCGCCCGTCGCGCCAAGAAGAAGGTGAGCCTGCTGCTCACGGAGCGCGTCGAGTACGTCGACTGGAAGGACGTGAACCTGCTCCGCCGGTTCATGTCCGACCG
>DAIQBC010000094.1:0-9206 GCA_036781345.1 Acidimicrobiales bacterium
GCCTACCTCGAACAGAAGGCGCTCAGCCTGGACCCGGCGGCGGGCTGAGGCCGGGGCCGCGTCAGTCGCGAGGAGCCAGCTCGAGGATCTGGTCGGCGGCGACGTCCGCTCGGGTGGTCCGGGAGCCATCGGGCCAGGTGACGGTGACCTCGCGGACGTTCGCATCGGTCCCCAGCCCGAAGTGCGCCCGGGGATCCTCCGACGACAGGTAGCTGCTCCCCGCGACCAGCTCTCGGCGGAGCGTCTTGCCGGAGGACAGGGTGAGGGTGACGACGGCACCGGGCTCGGGTGTCGGCGGCGCGACCTCGAGCCAGTGCCCACCGGCGCCCGTGTTGCGCAGCAGCGCCAACCTGGAGCCGACGGTGGCGACGGCGACATCCAGATCCCCGTCGTTGTCGTAGTCGGCGACGGCCGATCCTCGACCGAGGTAGGGACCCGCGTCGTCGAGTCCCCAGACCGAGGACACGTCGTCGAGGCGTCCGAGGTCGCCGTCGGCGGTTCGGTTGGCGTAGCCGAGAAGAGGTTGCCGGTCGGCCTCGAGGTCACGAACCGGGATCCCACCGGCGACGACCAGCAGGTCGAGGTCGCCGTCCAGGTCGATGTCGGCCCAGTTGACCCCCCAGCCGGTGGTGCCAACGCCGAGGTCCGTCTGGCCCATGCTCGGGAGGGCGTCCTCGAAGCCCAAGCGTCCCGAGGTGGCCGTGTTGCGGTAGGCATCGTGGCCCTGCGTCCCCAGGTTCGTCACCACGATCCCTGGCCGACCGTCGTTGCGGTAGTCGCCGATCGCCACGCCCATCCCCGCCGCGTCGCTGTCGACACCGAGCGCTGCTCCCTCGTCGACGAGCTCGAACCCGAGTGCGTTGTCGGCCGGCGAGGAGAGGTAGAGGCTGTTCGGGTCGGTGTCGTTGGCCACGTAGAGGTCGAGGTCACCGTCGCCGTCGACGTCGCTGAACACGGCACCGAGTCCATGGCGCGCCCCATCCGCTTCGATGCCCACCTCCGACGCCACCTCACGGAACGTGACGTGGCCGTCGTCGCCGGGACCCTCGTTGAGGTACAGCAGGTCGGGCTCGGCCATGTACGGAGCGGGAAAGCCGCCCGTCGCTCCGGGAATCGGGCCGTTGAGGTTCGTATAGCCGGTGACGAACAGATCGGGCCACCCGTTGCCATCGATGTCACCGACCGCCGCGCCGGTGTGCCAGCCGCCCGCATCTGGGCCGTCGGGGGAGTCGTCGGCCACGAGCTTGTCGCCGTCGTTCCACAGCAGGACGTTCGCTCGATCAGTGGTCACGTACAGGTCGGTGTGGCCGTCGAGGTCCAAGTCGGCGGCGACGCAGCCGTTGGCCCGGGTCTCGATCCCCGCCCCGGTCTCCTCGGTGACGTCGACGAAGCGGCCGTGGTCGTTGCGGTAGAGGTGGCTGGTGGGCAGCGCCCCGTCGGCTCGCCACCGGCCCCACTCGCCGTTGGACCACGTGTTGACGACGAACAGGTCGAGCCAGCCGTCGCCGTCCTGGTCGATCCAGCACAGCCCGCTGCCCATCATCGCCGGCGTGTCAGCGCTAGTGCCCCAGTGGAAGGCGCTGTGGGTGAAGTCCAGGCCCACCTCGGCGGCCACGTCGACGAAGCGGACGTCACTGGTGGAGGGCTCCGCGGCTCGGTCGACGTCGGCTCCCACGGCGACCTGTTGCTCGCTCGATGTGCACGCCGCGAGCGCGAGGCCCGCCAGCGCCACGGGCCACGTGATCCGGCGAGCCTGGATGCGCCGACGGGTCGTCAGATCAGGCCAGCCCGCGAGCACTTCGCCGTTGCTTGGAGAGCGAGTCGATCAGCACAGCCAGGAGGAGGACGATGCCGGTGACGACGAACTTCGTTCCCGATGCCATCCCCATCAGATCCATGCCGTTCTGGATGGCGGTGATCACGAGCGCTCCGTAGAGCGCTGAGATGACCCGGCCCGAGCCGCCGAACAGGCTCGTGCCGCCGATCACCGCCGCCGCGATGACGTTCAACAGGAGGTTCCCCCCGCCGGTGTTGGTGGCCACCGACCGGAGCCGCGAGGCGAGGATCACCCCGCCGACGCCGGCCATGAAGCCGTTGATCATGAACACGGTGACACGGACCCGGTTGACGTCGATGCCGGCGCGCCGTGTGGCCTCGGGACTGCCGCCGGTCGCGTACACGTGGCGGCCGAACGTTGTCTTCGAGGCGATGAAGGTCCAGAAGGCGAGCAGCACGCCGAGGGTGATCGTCACCTGGGGGATGCCGCGATCTTGGTTGGCGACGTAGATGCCTCCCAGCGTCACGGCGGTGATGCCCGCGATCTGCGCGACGAGCACGGGCGGCGGCTTGGCATCGAGGCCTCGGGCCCGACGGTTCCGCGCGCCGAGGAGCGTGTAGGCCGCGTAGCCCACGACCAGGGCGATGCCGAGCAGCCACCCGACCATGTCGCTCATGAAGTTGTTGGCGATCGACACGAGGGTGTCGTCCTGGATGCGGATCGTTCCGGCCGAGGAGAACTGCGTGGTGAGGATGAGCACGACGCCGGACCACACCAGGTACCCCGCGAGCGTCGTGACGAACGACGGGATGCCCAGCCTGGTGATGATGAGCGAGTGGAGGAGCCCGATCAGGGTCGTGACGACGACGGCACCGAGGATCGCGGCCCACCACGGCCATCCCGGGTCGTTGGGTCGTTGGAGGAGCACCATCGTGACCCCACCGACAGCAGCGACGTAGGCGACGGAGAGGTCGATCGTCACGATCTCGCCGTCGGCGATGAGCAGGATGAAGACGATGCCGATGGCCAGCGTGGCCACGGGCGCCATCTGGAGCAGCAGGTTGGTGAAGTTCCGAGCGGTGAGGAACTGCGGATCGAGGAACCCGAAGACGATGACGATGCCGAGCAGGCCGATGATGATGGGGAGTGCCCCCAGCTCGCCGCTCTTCACGGCCTGCCAGCGGTGGTGGACGTAGTCGGTGAGGGACTCGGTCGGCGCCGCGAACCCGGCCGTTCGGGTGGAGGAACGCGTGGTTGCGCTCTCCGCGACGGGGGGATCCGCCGGCTCTTCGCCGGGCGTCGCCTGGTCGTGGTCGTCGTGAGTCGTCATGCCTTGATGACCTCCGGGTCCATGCCAGGCACGTGGGTGAGCTCACCGGCCGTGATCGCGTGGACCACATCGAGCTGCGTGGTCGTGGCTCGGTCGAAGACGGCCACCTGCTGGCCCAGGCGCAGCACCGTGACGCGGTCGGACACTTCGAAGATGTCGTGGAGGTTGTGCGAGATGATCACCACGGCATAGCCCTGCTCGGCCAGACGGCGGACCAGATCGAGCACCTGTCGGGTCTGGGCGACGCCCAGCGCGGCAGTAGGTTCGTCGAGGATGATGAGACGTGAGTCCCACATCACCGCCTTCGCCACTGCCACGGCTTGGCGCTGCCCGCCGGAGAGGCCGGCGACGGTCTGGCGGACCGACCGCAGCGTGGTGACCGAGAGGCTCTCGAGCACCTCCTGCGAGCGCTTCTCCATGGCCAGCTCATCGAGGACGACGCCGCGGCGCACCCGCTCCCGTCCGAGGAACATGTTGGCGACCACGTCGAGGTTGTCCGCCAGCGCGAGGTCCTGGTACACGACCTCGATGCCCAACCCGGCGGCCTCTCGGGGGTTGTGGATCCGGACGTGCTTGCCGTCGAAGTACACCTCCCCTTCGTCGAACGGGTAGATGCCGACGATGCCCTTGATGAGCGTGGACTTGCCGGCCCCGTTGTCGCCGACGAGGGCCATGACCTCACCGGCGCGGACCTCGAAGTCGATCTTGTAGATCGCCTGCACCGCGCCGAAGGCCTTCGAGACGCCCCGGCACTCGAGCAGCGGCGCAGCGCCGTCTGGTCCCGTCATTCAGGATCTTCCCCCTCGCGTAGAGCCGCCCGTGGGTGGGAGCGACGAGCACTCCCACCCACGGGCGGATGTCACTCCGATCAGCCGATCAGCCGCAGACGTCCGGCGCCGCCGCGACGACGTCTCCGGTGCACAGCTCCTCCACGGTACGGAAGCCGTCGGCGATGACGGTCTCCTTGACGTTGTCCTTGGTCACCGCGATCGGGGTGAGGGCGAGGTACGGGATGACCCCGTCGCCGCTCACTGCGTCCGCGGGCTTGCCGTCGTTCACGTTGATGCCGAGGAGGGTGAAGTCACCATCGACCGCGGTGGGATCCTCGCCGGCTCGCAGCGCGAGCGCGGCGGCCGCCGCCACCGCGGCTTCCGCCTTGATCGGCTTGTAGACGCTCATGGCCTGCTTGCCGAGCAGGACGTTCTGGATGCCGGCCTGCGTGGCATCCTGTCCGCTGACTGGGATGGTGGTTGGGTCGAGCCCTGCGCTCTCGAGCGCGGTGATCACCGACGAGGCGAGGCCATCGTTGGCGGCGAACACGGCGTTCACGTTGTTGCTGGCGCCCACAAGGATCTGCTCGAAGATCGAGAGGGCCTCGGCGTTGTCCCAGCCGGGGACGAACGTGTCCTCGACGAGCGCCCAGTCGCCTGCCGCGACTCTGGGCTCGACCGTGGCGGCGTACCCGTCGCGGAACAGGAAGGCGTTGTTGTCTTCCTCGCCGCCGTTGAGCATGACGACCTGCGGCACATCGACGCCGAGCGCGTCGATGGCCGGCTCGAGCACCTCGGCCATGGTGGCGCCGACCTTGACGTTGTCGAAGCTGACGTACACGTCACCGCCCTGGCTGCCCTCTGTGTTCAGACGGTCGTACTCGACCACTGCGACGTCGGCCTCCCTGGCCATGTCGATGATCGTGGCTCCGGAGCCGGAGTCGTTGCTGGTGAGCACGATCACGCTGGCGCCGTCGCCGATCGCCTGTTCGGCTTGGCTGATCTGGGTCTCCGCGTCGCCCTCGGCGTTCACGATGTTGAAGTCGGTCCCATCCTTGAGGCCCGCGGCCTCGAACGCCTCCTTGAAGAAGGGCCGGTCGTCCTTCTCCCACCGGTCTGAGGTGGCCGTGTCAGGGAGCAGCACCCAGATAGGCCCTTCGGAACCCCCTCCGCCTCCGCCGCCGGTCGTGGTGGTGCTACCACTCTCATCGTCACTTCCGCAGGCGGCGGCGGTCAGTGTGAACGCCAGCAGCACTGCGAACATCCAGCGAAGTCGTCTCACGTGTTCTCCCCTTGACTGATCAGGCCGGCCGATGCCGACGAGCGCACGGGAGAGTACACGCGATGGCAATCCCCGGGGCACAATCCCGAGTGAGCGAGCAAGGCAACGGAACTACGATGCGGGCCGGTTCCAACGCAACTGAGGAGCGCGCCATTCGCACAAGACGGCTGGGCAGCACCGGGTTCGAGGTGTCCGAGATCGGCTTCGGTGCCTGGGCGATCGGAGCCGACTGGGGTCACGTCGATGACGTCGATGCCCTCGCGGCGCTCGGGGCGGCGGTCGACGGCGGCGTCACCTTCATCGACACGGCAGATGTCTACGGTGACGGGCGCTCCGAGCGGCTGATCGCACGCTTCCGGCGGGAGCGGCCGGGCGTCGATCTGGTCGTGGCGACCAAGGCCGGCCGCCGCCTCGACCCGCACGTGGCCGAGGCGTACACCGCGGCCGCCTTGGAAGGCTTCGTCGATCGCAGCCTGCGCAACCTCGACGTTGATGCGCTCGATCTCCTCCAGCTGCACTGCCCACCCACCGCCGTGTACGACGACCCTGCCGTGTTCGAGGCGCTCGACGACCTGGTCCGGCGCGGGAAGGTCCGGCACCACGGGGTGAGCGTCGAGCTCGTCGACGAGGCGCTGAGGGCGCTCCAGCACCCCACGGTGGAGACCGTGCAGATCATCTTCAACCTGCTCCGTCAGCGACCCGCTGAGGAGCTCTTCGCACAGGCCGCAGCGCGCGATGTCGGGATCATCGCCCGGGTGCCCCTGGCCAGCGGGCTGCTGACCGGGAAGATGTCCTCCGAGACCAGCTTCGCCGCTGACGACCATCGTTCGTTCAACCGTCACGGCGAAGCCTTCGACGTGGGAGAGACGTTCGCAGGTGTCCCCTTCGAGGTGGGGCTGGCGGCGGTCGAGGAGCTGCGAGCCCTCGTCCCGGTCGGTGCGACGATGGCGCAGTTCGCCCTGCGCTGGATCCTCGCGTTCCCAGAGGTGTCGGTGGTGATTCCCGGCGCCCGCAACGCTCAACAGGCCGCGTCCAACGCCGCGGCCTGTGCACTCTCAGCGCCTTCCGAGGCGACCATGGCCGCCGCCACCGAGGTGTACGAGCGGTGGGTGAAGCCGCACGTCCACCGTCGCTGGTGATGACGGGGCGATGACGTGACGCCCGGTGTCGCAGAGGATGCGTATGCCGTCGGCGATGCCGAGCGGGACCACTTCCACACGCACGGCTTCGTCCACCTCCCCGCGCTGCTCAGCGAGGACGAGGTCGCAGGGCTCGAGACGGTCTATGAGCGGTTCCTGCGCCGCGAGATCGAGGTGCCGGGCAAGGACTACTGCGACATGGCGGGCGACTACGGCCGCCATCCCGACGACTTCTCGATCGTGAACGTGATGCTGCCCCGCCGCTACTACCCCGCCTGGCAGGGGAACGTGTTCGAGCGACGCGCGGCCGCGGTGGCGGCTCAGCTCTGCGGGCCGGACATGGTGCTCGACTACGACCAGCTGCTCGCCAAGCGGCCCCATCGTGACGACGCCGTGTTCGCGTGGCACCAGGACATGGCCTACTGGCCCGACACGCCCGATACCCGCACCGCCACGCTGTGGCTTGCCATCGACGACTCGACTCTCGAGAACGGCTGCATGCGGTTCGTGCCGGCCACCGTCCGCGAGCCGATGCTACGCCCGCATGTCCCCCAGTACGGCGACCGCGGCACGTCGCACGCGCTCGGCACGGAGCTTCGCCCCACCGACGAGGTGGTGCCGGTGCCGATCCGCCGGGGTGACGTCACGGTGCACAACGAACGGGTGATGCACGGGTCAGGCGGGAACGCCACCGGCGGCCACCGCCGCGCCTATGTGCTGGCCTTCCGGGCCGAGAACACCGTGGCCACCGAGCGCCAGCTCGGGTTCACCCACAGCCACAACGACGCCGACGACGTGCTCGACTCGGTCGGCGGGTCGGCTAGGGGCCGACGTGACGGCCCAGCCACTCGTTGAGGGGACCGACGTCGCGCCACGCATCAGCCACCCGGGTCCTGGCCGCCGCAGTGTGGAGCCAGGCTCGGGGCGGATGGGCCCACATCCCGATGATGCCGTCCTGGCGGAGGAGCTCGATGCGGGGATGATCGGCTGCATAGCCGCGCGGGGCCGTCTTCACCTTGGTGTGGGACGTGACCTCGGCACCCGCGGCCAGGAGCGCGGCGCGGATGGCCTCGAGCTCGGCCCCGGCTCGCTCGTCGTCGACGGCAGCGCGGTAGCGGGCCAGCTGGGTTCGATCGAGCTGGTAGCCACCCCCGCCGATGTGGAGTCCCTCCGCCGAAAGCGACAGGTAGAGCGAGCTGCCGTCGGGGTGGGCGATCACGGCGCCGGCGTTGGTCTTGTACGGCGACTTGTCCTTGGAGAAGCGGGTGTCGCGGTTGGGCCGGAACACCTTGGCCTCACCGAACTCGGCTGCCAGGTCGGCGAGCAGCTGCTCGAGCGGCCGTCGTACCTCGTCCTCGTAGCGGGGCCTGTGGGCCTGCCACCAGTCTCGGGAGTTGTCCGCCGCCAGCTCGGTGAAGAAGCTGACGGCGCCTGACCCGAAGCCGGTGAAGCTCACGGTGCCGAGCCTAGGCGGGTGTCCTCACGGCGTGAAGGAGATGAGCGCCGAGTTCCCCGTGCCTCCCTGGATGTGCTCCTCGAAGATCACGCCCACGCCGGGGGCATAGGTCTTCTGCTCGATCACGTCGGGCTCGAGCGGGTTCCAGTCCTTGGTGACGACTACGTCGCTGTACGTCCCGGCGGGCACGGTCTTGTCACCGCCGATCGCGATGACCTCGCCCATGTCCTCGGCCTGACCCTTGTAGAGCTCTTGGCGGTAGGCGTCGCCCACCGCGGGGTGGGCCTTCATCACGATGCCGGGCAGGGCACCGTCCACCCCCGCCTCGAAGGAGCCGTCGGTGTCGACGAGCTTGCCCTCCTCGTAGTTCTTGACGGCCTCGCCGAGGTACCAGACGTTGCCATCCTTGTCCTGGGCGTACCAGTCGTAGGTGTCCTCGAGGAGCACGCCGCCGATGGTCACGGTGTCGCGCACCACGGTGGCGGTGATCCCAAGGATCTCTTTGGTCTCGGGCTGGACGACCACCTCGATGTGCTCCGTCTGACCCGGCTTGTCACCCGGCCCCTCGAAGATCCAGGTCGAGCCGACCGCGAGCGGGAAGTACGGGTTGTCGACCACGGCCACGAAGTCGGCCGGGTCGAGCTGCGGCGCGTACACGCCCCCGTCACCGGGGTCGATCACGGGTGCGGTGGTGGTCGAGGTGCTGGCGACTTGGGACGAGGTCTTCGAGTCGCTGCCGCAGCCGGAGGCCAGCAGGGCCACGGCAGCCACGAGGGAGACGCCGGTGACGACGTGCGGGTGGGCAGGGGAACGGGACATGGTCGCCTCCAGGTGGGGTGCGTGAGGGTGCGATGGTGCACCCACGCACCTGAACAGCGCCTGAAGGCGGTGTGCGCCTGACTGCTACTCGGCGACGCCCACTGGGCTGCCGTCGATGATCTGGTCGAGGTACTCCGACAGGCCGTAGCCCTTGCGACCGTCCTCGAGGGTCCACTCCGTCATGCCCTCCGAGATGCGGGTGACGAGCATGTCACCCGTGTGCGGATCGGGCCGACGGTTTCGGAGTGGGATCAGGTCGAGCACCTTGCCGGTGATCTTCCACTCCTTGTCCGGCGAGCGCAGGGTGGCCGAGATGCGCTGGTGGTAGGTGTCCTCGCCCTGCCACTCGGTGCTGATCTCGAAGTCGCGGCAGAGGTGGAGCTTGCCGTCCTCCCAGACGAAGCCGCCGCGCGTGCCCTCGCCGTCACGGCGAGCGATGCGCGATCCCATGAACCCGAAGTCAGGGCCGAAGTTGGCGGTGAGCCAGCGGTAGTACCAGGGGGCCTGCCAGTAGCGGGGGCCCCAGGAGTGGTCTCGTAGGCCGAACCCGTCGACGGCCCACTCCTCGTCGCCCACGCGGATGGATCCGGTGCCGGCGATGAGCTGCTCGTAGTGGCCCTTGGCGAACTCCTC
>DAIQBC010000095.1:0-9170 GCA_036781345.1 Acidimicrobiales bacterium
CGATGACGTCTCGCAGGCCGAAGGCGGCGGCGAGCGGTTCGTGGGCGGGGTCGGTGAGCGGCCCGGTCTTGATGAGGCGCACGGTCTTACCACCCTCCTCGACCAGGTCGACCGCACCGTCGATGGCGGCCTGGATGAGCCAGGCAACCTTGTGACCGGGCTGTACCGACTCCGCTAGCACCACCCCACCCTGGGCGGGGGTGAGCTCGGCCGGCGGGGCGAACTCGGTGGTGGCCATCTGAGCCAGCTCGCGCTCGTCGAGGCGCACCTCGCCGGCCGGTGGGATGCCGCCCGCCCATGCGGCGTCGGCCACGCCTCCGGCCCCCACCCGCTCCCGGCCCGAACGGCGCACGATCGCGGAGGTGGTGAGCCCGCTGCTCAGCCCGGCAAGCATGGCGGCGGCCGCCGGCAGGGCCAAGCCGACCCCAGGATCGGGCGGAGCAGACACCGGCGGTGCCGGCAGCGCAGGCGCGCCTGATTCGAGCCGCGCTCCTCGCGTCGCGGTCACCGTCACCCCCTTCTTCGGGTTCAGCCCGTCCACCTCCGCCACCAGGTGGCCCGGCTCTACCTCGCGCACGGTGCAACCTCCGGTCGTCCCCGTCGTGCCGGTGCTGCAGGAGCTCGCGCCGAACGTCCACGGCGCGACGATGTGCACCTCGGCGCGCCCGATCGGCACTGGCCAGGCCGTGCCCACCGCGTCCCATCGGACGGTGTCATCCCCACCGGGGAGCAGCTCACTGCGCGGGAGCGCGTAGTCGATCCGATACCGGTGCCGGCCCGTGACCGTCGTGTTCGGGTCGCCGATCTTGATGCGCGACCCCTCCGACCCCGTGGTGAAGATCGGGCTCCGGTCGGCGATGTCATCGGGTGCGCTGCCGGACTGCACTTGCACCGGGGACTCCACGCTGAGGCCCGGCACGTCGCGGAAGATCCCGTGCTTGTTGACGGCCAGCCCGAAGTCGTAGTCGATCACCTCGACGACAGGCGTGCCGCCATCGGTCGTGAGCTCCGCGCCCACCCACATCTGCGTGACGCGCTCGGCATCGCCGACCGCGCCGCCGATGGCGACGAGGCCCCCGCCGGCCAGCGCGCCGAGCCCCATCACGACCACGTCCAAGCGGCGGCGACCCTGGGTGCGCACGGTTAGCGAACCGGTGTGGTCGGGGGCGGCCGGAAGCCAGGGCCGGGGCGCCAGCCGCTGTCGTCGATGTCCTCAAGGACATGGGCCATGTTGAGGAGGTCCTCCTCGTAGGAGAACTTGCCGTCGCCGGCGTAGCGGAGCAGGGAGACACCGGTCTGCTTGTAGAGCCGGCCGTCGTCGCGCTGGCCGGGGAGCACCTGGGCCCACACGGTCACCACGTGGTCGCCCTCGATGGCCACGAAGCGCATGGGGAAGCGCCAGTCCTCGAGGCCCCGCATGCTGTCCACGAGGAACTCGCGGATCTGGTGGATGCCCTCGATGCGTCCCCACGCCGGATCGATGTAGACGGCGTCGTCCGTGAAGAAGTCAGCCAGATCGACCCAGGTGGCCTCGCCTTCCTCGATGCGACCGCGCAGCTCCACGTAGGCATCGACGGCGGCCCGGATCTCAGCTTCAGGGTGTGCCATCGCCGGATGCTGGCACAGCCGACTCCCGCGCGCGGCCCGGCTCGGCGACGAAGGGCGACAGGTGCTGATCGGATGCGCGCGTACCCGTGTGCATAGGGGTGGGCCGGAGGTGCGCCATGTCGATCGCCGTTGTGAGCCCACCGACGTCGTGGGCGGTTGCCACGCGGATCAGGGCCACGCGGCCACCCAGTCGGTGTAGCGCGGGGTGAGGAGGGCGGGCAGGCCGCCTGTGTGCACGAACACGATGGTGCCCTCGGCCGGAAGGCGGTCCTCCCGGCTGGCGGCCACGAGCCCGGCCATGCCCTTGCCGGAGTAGACGGGGTCGAGCAGCAGGCCCTCGAGCCGTGCGCACAGGTCGAGCGCCTCCCGACAGCTCACGGTAGGAGCGCCGTAGCCGTCACCGAAGCGGTCGTGGTCGATGACACAGGCGCCCGACGGCGGGGCCAGCCCGGCCAGTGCGGCGGCCGCCGCCGCCTCCCGCGGCACCACGTCGTCGAGGTCGGGCCGCGTTCCCACGTCGACGCCCAGCACCGCGTCATGGTCGCCCCACCCCGCGACCAGCCCGGCGTGGGTGCCGCCGGTGCCGTCGGCCGTGACGATGCATGAGGTGTCAGGTAGCTGCTCGCGGATCTCGAGCGCCGCCCGCACGTAGCCGAGCTGGCCGATGGTGGAGGCCCCGCCGAGCGGCATGGCGTAGGGGCGTCTCCCTTCGGCGCGCAGGCGGTCGGCCTCGGCTTCGATGGCCGCCTCCAGCGCGTAGTAGGCGAGCGGCCCGGCCCAGACGATCTCCGGCCCGAGGAGCTGGTCGAGCACCACGTTCCCTGTGGCCACTTCCACCGGGTCGGAGCCGAGGACGATCGTGCAGCCGAGCCCGAGGTGGTTGGCGGCGGCGGCTGTCACCCGCGCATGGTTCGACTGCCGGCCACCGCCGGTGACGAGCACGTCGCAGCCCTGCGCCAGTGCATCCGCGCAGAGGTGCTCGAGCTTGCGCACTTTGTTGCCGCCCCCGCCGAGGCCCGTGAGGTCGTCGCGCTTCACCCACAGCCGGCCCGGTTCCAGGCCGAGGGCCGACCCCAGCCGGTCCATCCGCTGCACCGGCGTCGGGCACACGGGGCTGAGCGAGACCCACTGGTCGAGCATCCCGTCCGGTCTAGCGCGCCCGCCCACGGTTCTGTGGACCCTCACGCTCGCATAGCGGTCGTCAGCGTCCACAGATCCGGGGTATTCGTCAGGGGCACTCGTCGGTGGTGCCGACGCAGCGGGGGTAGGCGGCGCGGTAGCCGTCGGCCACGAGCTGGTCGGTGGCGTCCTGAGCGGCCGCCGCGTCGGCGAAGGGGCCGACGTAGGCCACCCAGAAGCCGGGCTCGAGCGAGCTGTGGTCGTCGGAGTGGAGCACCCCGCTGTCGTAGCCCCGCTCGGTGAGCTCGTCGGCCATCGCCCCGGCGGTGGCGGCGTTCTTCTCCGAGGACACCACCGCCACGAAGGTGGGTGTGACCAGGCCGCCCGACACGGTCGTGGAGGTGGTGCTGCTGCTCGTCGTGGTCGTGTCCGCTGACGGGTCGCCCGGCGGGTCGTCGTCGAGCAGGCGCAGCACCACCAGGAACGATGCCGTCCCCAGCACCAGCACGAGCAGCGCCAGCAGAAGCCCGAAGCGTCGTCGGCTCACCGGCCGAACATGGCTAGCCACTCGGCCTCGGAGCGGGGCGTGAACACGTAGTTCCAGCGGCGCGTCTCCGACATGGTGGCCGACGGCTCGGCGGAGTAGAGGTGACCCGGGAACAGCACGGCGTCGTCGGGCACCTTCGCCAGCTTGTGGGTGAGGCTGTCGTAGAGGGCGGCCGGGTCGCCGCCGGGCAGGTCGGTGCGCCCGCAGCCCTCGAGGAAGAGGGTGTCGCCGCTGACGAGGTAGCCGTCCACCCAGAAGCACTGGCTGCCGGGCGTGTGGCCGGGCGTGTGGATGAGCTCGATCGGGATCTCGCCCACCAGCACCGTGTCGCCGCTGACGTGGGCCACGAGGTCGGACTCGGCCACCTCGGTGACGCGGGTGATCCACGGCACCTCGTCGGCCTGCACGTGGATCGGCACCGGGGCGCGCGTGAGCAGCTCCTCGATGCCGGCGATCGACATGCCCATCATCGAGCCACCGATGTGATCGGGGTGGTAGTGGGTGGCGAGGGCGCCCGTGAGGCGCATGTCGTCGGCGGCCAGCACGTCCAGCAGGCCCTGGATGTCGTAGGCGGGGTCGATGACCACCGCCTCGCCGGTGTGGCGGTCACCCACGAGGTAGACGAAGTTCACCATCTGCTGAGCGATCCGGTCGGACCGTGCGAAGTCCCGACCAGCCAGCAGCTGGCGGAAGTAGAGGCGATCGTCCATCCTCTGCACCTTATGACGCCCCGGTTCGAAGCGGTCAGCCTCGACGTGGGCGGCGTGCTCGTGGTGCCCGATCACGGCGTGCTGGGGGGCGCCCTCGTGGCCGGCGGCATCGATCACGATCGATCGCGCTTCGGCATCGGGCACTACCTCGCCATGGCGGCCATGGATCGGGCCACCTCTGATCCGGAGGACTTCACCGACTACCTCTGGGGGTTCGTGGGCGAGGTGGGCGTGCCAGATGCCGACCGGGCGCGGGCCCACACCGTCCTGGCGTCCGTGCTCCACACCCCGGTGTGGTGCCAGCCTGTCGCCGGCTCACGGGCCGGGCTGCGCGCGTTGGCGGAGGCCGGGCGGCGACTGGCGGTGACCTCCAACAGCGACGGCACGGTGGCCGACCTCCTGCGGCGGCACGAGTGGGTGCAGGTGGGCGCCGGCCCGGGCGTGGCGGTGGAGGTGATCACCGACTCAGGCGTGGTCGGCGTGGGCAAGCCTCACCCACGGATGTTCCAGGCCACCGTCGACGCCCTCGGCATGCCCCCGGAGCGCGTCCTCCATGTTGGCGACAGCGTCCACTACGACATCGAGGGCGCCGCCGCCCTCGGGATGCAGACCGTGCACATGGACCCATTCGGCCTGTGCTCGTCGACCGGCCACCGGCACATCCAGGCCCTGGGACAGGTGGTCGACCTCGGATGAGCACCGCGGGCTGGCGTTTCACGGCGGTAGCGTGACGGAGGAACAGCCCAGTGGCCTAGCCAGGCCGACCTTCCGGAGGATCACATGGCGAAGAAGCCAGTCCGCTCCGGCGGGCGCGTCACCCCCAAGGGCACTCGCCCCGTCGAGAGCACGAAGTCGGCGTCGAAGGTCCCCCCGGCCGTCGACCACCGCCCGGTGGCGGGCCACGACCCGGCCAAGAGCCGCCCTGCCTCCGGCCCCCAGGGTCCCACCCGGGCCGGCCACCATCACGGCCAGCGCTGAGCCTGCGTCAAGGTCGACCTGCGCTCTCCGCGGCCGTGAACCATGTCCGCAGGGTGGAGCGGTACGCGTCGTCGTAGCGGTCGTACTCCGACCGCAGCACGCCGCCCGGCCAGCGGTGCGGCAGCAGCTGGGTCGGTAGGAGCGGGTCGGCCTGGAGGTGGCGGAGGACGGCGGCAGACGTGACGAAGCCATCGGCCAGCGCGGCAGTGTCCCCCCGTTGCAAGGGGCGGAGCAGGTCGGCCATGTCGCGGCGGAGGTGTCCGGCGATGCTCGACCAGTCCTCCAAGCCCATGAGGGTGGTGACATCCGGCGCGGGATCGGGTCGGGCGCCGCGCCACCGCACGCACCACGCATCAACGACGGAGCTGGCCTCGGGGGACCGGGCGGGATCGAGGTTGTCAGGCCGACCCCACACGCCCTCGCGCTGCTCGGCCAGGCGCAGCACGCGCAGCGCATCGCGCAGCGCGGCGCGGTCTGCCGCCGCTCGTCGGCCCTCGCTCTCCACCGTGGCCAGCTCCCATGTGCCGTCCCAGGAGCGCACCTCGGCCCGACGGCTGGCGACCTGTCGTTCCTGCCGCGCGACCAATCGGCCCACCAAGCGGTAGCCGCTGTCCACCGCCACTGCATCGCCCAGGGCGACCAGCCTCGACAACGCCGTGCGGGCGCTCCCCTCGGTGATCCCGAACAGCGCCGCGGTGCGGACGAGCAGACGCGTGGGGAGCCACGGTGGGTCGGTGCCGAGCAGCACGGACGCCAGCACGGAGCGAGCCGTGAGGGGAGCATTACGAGATGGCGACATGTGTTGTTCGAGTGTAAGGTAACGGGATGGTCAGCGTGCTGGAGGTCCGTCAGACGATGCTTCCTCCGGAGGAGCTGCTGACCCAGGTCCTCCCCACCGATCGGCTCACCGCGAGCGGCATGCCCGTGCCGGAGGTGCGAGGGCCGCTGCGCAAGATCGCGAACGTGCGCAACGTCGGCACGGTCGTGGCCACCTGGGCTCAGGCGCTCGGCACCATCGGTGGGGCGGTGTGGATCGGTCACCCCCTCGCCTACGCAGCCGCCTTCGTGCTCATGGGTCCCGCCTTCGCCCGGTTCGCCATCCTCGGTCATGAGGCAGCCCACAAGCTGCTGTTCACCAACAAGCGATGGAACGACGCCGTGGGTCGCTGGGTGGTGGCCTACCCCGCGTTCGTGCCGCTCGAGGCCTACCGTCGCAGCCACTTCGCCCACCACAAGGACGAGTTCGGTCCCAACGAGCCCGACCTCAACCTCTACAACGGCTACCCGATCACGCGGGCCAGCCTGCGTCGCAAGCTGTGGCGCGATGCTCGTGGGTCCTCGGGATGGAAGAACCTGAAGGGGCTGCTGCTCGCCTTCAAGAGCGAGGCGGCGCGGCCGGTTGCCACGCGCATCGTGATCGTGCAGCTCGTGCTCCTCGCCGGTGCCATCGCTGTCGGCCGGTGGTGGCTCTACCCGCTGCTGTGGCTGGGGCCGTGGCTCACGTCGTGGCGCGTGATCAACCGCCTCCGCGCCATCGCGGAGCACGGCGGCATGACCCGCTCCAAGGACCGGCGGCAGACCACCCACCACGTGCATCAGACCTGGTCGGCTCGCTTCTGGATCGTCCCCCTCAACACCGGCTGGCACCTGGCCCACCACATCGACATGGGGGTGCCGTGGCGCCACCTCCCGAAGCTCCACGCGGAGCTCGAGGCTGCCGGCTACGTCACCCCGGGCCTCACCTACCCCAGCTACCGGGCCCTCTGGCGCGCCCTCAGCTCCCGCCCCGACGGGCCTGCATCAGGCTAGGGCTCGACGATCACCGGGTCGCCCTGGCGGATGGTGCCGGGCTCGCGCACCCAGGCGTAGGCCCGACTCCAGCCGGGGTGGCGGTCGTGGTGCATACGGTTGAAGTCACGGTCGGCGAACCACGGGGCGTTCTTCTTGCACGGGGTGGCCCAGGCGGAGATCTCGGCAAGCACCTCGCCGACGAGCAGCTGAGTGCCGGGCCGGATGGTCGACCAGGCGATGCCCGCGAGGGTGAGGTTCTCGCCCGCGGCGCCAGGCTCGATCGGGTGCCCTTCCGCTCGCAGAGCGTCGATCACCTCCACCGACCACACGCACAGCGCCTGGAGCGGACGACCGTGGTGCCGCCGCGACGCCTGCCGATCCCCGACCAAGCCCCGGTCGCCCACCTCGTCGACCTCGATCGGCTTCTTGGGGACGCCTCCGTCGGAGGCGTTGAGCTGCGCCACGACACCCTCCTGGGTGGGCGCTCCGGCACCCAGCTGATGCAGCCCGCGACCGACGTCGTGGAGGTGGTGCGTGACCTCGTGCACGGCGTGGCGGATGATCCAGCCCGCGTCGACCACGTCGTCACCCACGCGGGCGGTGCGCTTCCACTGCGGGTCGCGGACGCCCCTGAGGGTGGCCGCCGTGTCGTGCAGGCGACCCGCGTTGGCCTCGAGTCGCGCCAGCGCGGCGGTCACCGGCTCGGGGGCCGGATCGGTGGACGGGGGTGCTGCCGCCAAGGCGACGTCGTCGACGGTGAGGGTGAGATGGAGGAGCCGGCCGAGATCGGCGACGACGTCGGCGCTGTGGGTGAGGTACTCGGCGGTGGACCACACGAGCGGCGTGGGGCGGGCGCGGACCACGTCATCGGGCACGCGCTCCAGGGTCTGGCGCCACATCGGGGCCAGTGCGCGCAACGTGCCCAGCGTGTCCTGGATGTCGTACTGCCCGCCATCGAAGCGACAGGCGTTGCACGTCTCAGCGGAGATCGGCATGGTCAGGCGAGGTCGTCGTGGTGGTGCGGATGCGGGGGCGGAGGCGTGCCCCCGTCGGGCCGCGACTCGGGCACGATGCGCAGCATGCGACGTCCGGCTTCCTCGGCCAGCGACAGCACCTCGCGCAACGGCAGGCCGGCCCGCTGGGCCACCCGAGCGGCGTCGTCGTGCTCCACCTTGATGCGCCCTGGGCTCACCTTCACGTGCACCGGGTAGCCCGCCACCTCGACGGTGTCATCCTGGCGGGCGGATGGCCAGCGGTCGAGCGTGGTGCCCCGCACCCCGAGGGAGCCGGTCTCCATGGCGAGCACCTCGGCCACCTGGCTGGTGAGGGCCACGTCGGCCAGCGCGGACACGGTGTGGGCGGGCCGGCCTTTCTTCATGAGGATCGGGGTGATCCACGCATCGTGGGCACCGGCTTTGAGCAGAGCGCTCACCGCATGGGCGAGCGTCTCGCCGGTGGCGTCATCGACGTTCACCTCCAGCACCACCACGGGCTGGCCACCGAGCACTGCCTCGCTCGGCGTGCCGATCACGACCTGGGTGGCGTTGGGCTGGCCGTCGATGTCCCGGCTGCCGGCCCCGAAGCCGCTGCGATCGATGGTCATGGGGGGCATGGGCCCGAACCCCGAGGCCAGGGCCGCGACCAGAGCGGCACCGGTGGGGGTGGTGAGCTCCACGCCGAGGTCGATGCCTCGGGTGGGGGCGCCGGCGGCGGCCAGCAGCTCCACCACGGCGGGGGCGGGATTGGGGAGCAGGCCGTGTGCAGATCGCACCATGCCCGTGCCGGTGACGATCACCGAGGCGTAGATCGTGTCGATCCCCAGCACCTCGAGGGCGGCGCAGGTGCCGACGATGTCCACGATGGCATCGAGGCCGCCCACCTCGTGGAAGTGCACTTGCTCAGGCGGGCGTCGGTGCAGCCGACCCTCGGCGTCGGCCAGAGCGCCGAACACGGCCAGAGCCCGGCGCCGGACGCGGTCGGGCAGACGGGCTTCTTCGACCAGCGCCGCGATGTGCGAGGCGGTGCGCACCACGGTGGTCTCCTCGGCATGCACCTGCGCCTTGGTGGCCGCTATCCCGCAGCGCAGCACGGGCTCCGCCTCGAGACCCCAACCGCGGACCGGCAGCCGCTCCACCATCGAGCGCACCTCGTCCACGTCCGCGCCGGCGTCGAGCAGCGAACCGAGCGCCCTGTCACCGGCGATGCCGGAGAAGCAGTGGAACCACGCCAGCTGCGTCACTTGAGCATCCGCAGCACGGCGCAGGCAGCGCCGTAGCCGTTGTCGATGCCGACGACGGTGAGCCCGGCGGCACAGGACGCCAGCATGCCCAGCAGGGCGGTGACGCCCTCGAAGCTGGCGCCGTAGCCCACGCTGGTGGGCACCGCGATGACGGGCGCAGGGGTGAGGCCACCGACCA
>DAIQBC010000096.1:0-3078 GCA_036781345.1 Acidimicrobiales bacterium
GCCGAGATCGGCGCCACCACCTCGCTGTTCCCCTACGACGCCAACATGGCCGCCTACCTGCGGGCCACCGGCCGGGGCGCCATCGCCGACGCGGCAGACGCCGTGGCCGCTGACCTCCGCCCCGACGACGACGTGCTTGCCGACCCGCCCCAGTTCTTCGACCGCGTGATCGAGATCGACCTCGACCAGCTCGGCCCGATGATCAACGGCCCCCACTCCCCCGACCGGGCCCACCAGCTCGCCGAGGTGGGCGACGCTGCCCGCGCCGAGGGCTGGCCGCTCGAGATCTCCTCTGCGCTCATCGGCTCGTGCACCAACAGCTCCTACGAGGACATCACCCGCGCCGCCTCGATCGCCCGCCAGGCCGCGGCCAAGGGCCTGCGCGCCAAGACGCAGCTGCTCATCACCCCCGGCTCGGAGCAGACCCGCGCCACCATCGAGCGCGACGGCCTCCTCGCCGACCTCGAGGCCATCGGCGGCACGGTGCTGGCCAACGCCTGCGGCCCGTGCATCGGCCAGTGGGACCGCACCGACCTCGACACCTCGAAGCTCAACACCATCGTCAACAGCTACAACCGCAACTTCCCCAAGCGCAACGACGGCAACGCCAACACGCTCAGCTTCGTCACCAGCCCGGACACGGTGATCGCCCTCGCCCTGGCCGGCACGCTCGACTTCGACCCCCGCACCGACACCCTCACCAACGACGCCGGCGAGCAGGTGCGGCTCGACCCCCCTGTGGGCCAGGCCCTCCCCGACGCCGGCTTCGACCCGGGCGAGGACACCTTCCAGGCCGCCCCCGCCGACGGCTCCGGCGTGGAGGTGGTGGTCGACCCGCGGAGCGATCGCCTCCAGCTCCTCGACGCCTTCGACCCGTGGGACGGCCAGGACTACGTCGAGCTGCCGATCCTGCTGAAGGCTCAGGGCAAGTGCACCACCGACCACATCTCCGCCGCCGGCCCCTGGCTGAAGTACCGCGGCCACCTCGAGAACATCTCCGGCAACCTCTACCTCGGTGCCATCAACGCCTACACGGGCGAGGCCGGCACCGGGAAGGACCCGATCGACGGGGAGACCCGCCCCTTCCCCGAGATCGCCAAGCGCCTGCATGCGGCCGGCATCGGCTGGGTGGCCATCGGGGATCAGAACATGGGCGAGGGCAGCTCCCGCGAGCACGCCGCCATGGAGCCCCGCTTCCGCAACGGCAAGGTGATCCTCTCGCGCAGCTTCGCCCGCATCCACGAGACCAACCTCAAGAAGCAGGGCCTGCTCCCGCTCACGTTCGCCGACCCGGCCACCTACGACACGATCGGCGAGGACGACCGCATCAGCGTCCACGGCCTGGCCGACCTCGCCCCCGACACCCAGGTGCGCTGCACGATCCACAAGCCCGACGGCACCACCGTCGACTTCCTCGCCAACCACACCTTCAGCCCCGAGCAGATCGAGTGGTTCAAGGCCGGCGGCGCCCTCAACATCATCCGCCAGAAGCAGCTCGGCTAGCCGCGACGCGGCTCGCGAGAGCCATGAGGAGGTCAGAGCCGTGCGTCGACTCGACGTCGAGCTCAGCGTGCCGCCGCGCCAGAGCCCGAGCAAGGGCGAGTCGACCTATGACTTGCGTGCCGCCGAGATCAGCGATCGCGAAGGCCCTTGCCCCCCAGGATCCTCTGGGCCTGCTTGTCGACCCGCGCCGCACGGGTCGCAGCCTGCTTGGCATCGCCGAAGTGCAGGTTGTACTCCCGTTGCCGACCGGGCGTCAGCGCCTCGAACGCAGCCTTGAACGCCGGGTCCTCGTCAAGTCGATGGCGGAGCTCCTCGACGAGGACGGGCTCCGGTGCCGGCCCCACCTCCAGGCCCGCCTCCTCGACATCAATGGCCTCCCCAACGTATTCCTGGACGGTGTGGGCCAGTCGGGCCACGTCCTCGGCAGAGGTGAACCTGATGCGGCGAGCCGAGCGTGAGTTCGGCCCTTGCTCCTCGAGAACGCCGTCCGGATCCTCCAGGAGCGCACCCTTGAAGAACATGAGGGCGAGGAAGTCCTTCATCTCCTGCAGGATGACGATGTTCCTGCCCTCATGGCTGTAGCAGGGCTTGCCCCACTTGATCTCCTCGGTCAGCCCGCAGTGCAGCAGGACCGGCCGCAGGCCGGTCATCTCCGCGCGCCACTTCCCCGATCGCTTGATGTAGGCATCGACCTCGGGATTCATCACGACTCCGATCAATCCCTACTTCGGCGGCAGCGAGCGGGCGTACTCGAGGCCCCGTCCAACCCAGCGAGCCAGGTCGTCGTCCTCCGCGAACCCGTCGACAGCGACGTACACCATGCCCTTCATCGAACGACCCGTGAAGTCCATCTCGCGGGCGTGCGGTTGCGCGAGGGCGTCCGACCAGCCGTCGGGTCCCACGCGCACCATGAGCTCGTCGCCGACGATCCCGCACGCCATGTTGCCGTCGCACATGAAGCACAGGCCACCGAACATCTTGCGCTCGCGCACGCCGAGATCGTCCGAGACGAGTGCACGGATCCGCTCTGCGAGCCCTTCGTCGAATGCCATCGGAGCGCCGAGCCGCCTGACCGGCTCGTCAGCCCATCTGCACGGCTTCGTACACCCTGACCGAGCCTCCACTGCTCAGCCCCGGGCAACCCTTGGCCTTCACCACCGCGTCGTGGAGGTTCGCGACCTCGATGACCGTGTACCCGGTCGCCGGGTCGGGTCCGCCCCCCTCGCTGGGCGTTCCGTCCGACGCGATGGTCGCCGCCGCACCGAACGGCGCTCCCATGTCGACCACGGCATCGCCGAGCTCACCGAACCAGGACATCCAACGGTCCATCACCTCGGGCGACGGCTCCTCAGGAGCCTCCCCGCCGTGGAACATCAGCACGAACTTCGCCATCCCGATCCCCCTTCTGCTCCAGTGGATCCCGAGCGACCCAGCGGCCCCATGTCGCGACCCTTCGACGGCTCGACCTTACGCCCCTGTCAACACACCGGGCTGTCCGCAACCGGTGCTCGGCGGCCGTCGACACCCTGCTGTGGGTGGGCGCGGATCCTCGTCGAGCGAACGACAACGGATCGA
>DAIQBC010000096.1:3178-9158 GCA_036781345.1 Acidimicrobiales bacterium
TCCGCGCCCCGCTGATCTCTCGCGGGGGTCAGCTCAGTCGGTAGAGCACGAACTGCGGGTGCTCGACGTCGAGGATGTCGACGGTGGTGAAGCCTGCATCGATGGCGTACCTGCGGACGGTGTCGGGCCGGATGACCGTGCCGGTTCCCACTCCGCCGTCCTGCATGCTGACAGCGAGGCAGTGCAGCGTGCTGAAGGCATAGAAGAAGCGCTCCATCTCTCCGCTGGGGACCGTGAAGCGCTCTTCGGTGCGCTCGTCGACCACCAGCACCGCTCCGGACGGGCCGGCGAGCCGCCGCATGGTGCGCAGGATGCCCACCGGATCCGGCACGTCGTGGAGCATCTCGATGGCCATGACCAGGTCGTAGTCGCCCTCGATGGCGGGATCGGCCGCGTCCCGCACCTGGAAGCGGGCTCGGCCGCTCACTCCGGCCGCGGCCGCGTCCCGCTTCGCCACGGCGATGGAGGCGTCGTCGAGGTCGAACCCGTCCACCACGGCGTGCGGGTACGCCCGGGCGATGACGATGGCGGCGAGGCCCGCCCCGCAGCCCACCTCCGCGATCCGCACTGGCGCCCCGCTGTCCAGCTTTGCCTGTACCTCGGGCAGCGCCGGCAGCCAGTGCTGTGTGAGGTGGTTCACGAACACCGGGCGGGTGAACGCGGCCTGGAGGTCGTGGAGGTCGAAGAGCCCGAAGGCCGCTCCGGTCCCGTGACGGAACTCCTCGACCATGATGTCGATCGCCTTCGCCACCCACGGCACAACCGCTGCGCACGGCTTCATGCAGGCTTCGCTGTCGTCCTCGAGCAAGACGTGGGCATGCGCGTTCGGCAGCTCGAAGCGTCGGTCGTCCGCAGGCTTCGCTGCGTCGTCGACCTCGACGACGCCGGCTGCCGCTTGCTGCTCCAGCCACTCACGGGCGTAGCGCTCGGCGATGCCCGCCCGGCTCGCCAGCTCGGCCGGCGTCAGCGGCCCGGCGCCGGCCAGGGCCTCGTAGAGGCCGAGCCGGATCCCCAGCTCCACGTTCGCGAGCTCCATGACCGCGAGGCACGCGCCGAACAACCCCCCGGCGAACTCCTCGACCTTGCTCCCGTCCATCTCGGTCAGCTCGATCACGGACATGGCAACCTCCTCATCGCCTGACAGACCACCGAGCACGCTGGGGCCCGGGAACGCCTCCCGCGCCAGAGACCGTACGACGATCAAGGAGCGCCCGCTTCGGAGACGTCCAGTCGCGATCTCCAGTCAGAGCTCCCCGCCCCTCGTTTGCGGCTGGTGGGCGAGCTCGGCGAGACGAGCGAGCCCCCGATCGCCGACCCCACCGAGTCGCGCGGCAGCCGCGCGCACGGCCGGCTCGTCACGTTGTGGGGGCGTGATGCGAGCCGGATTGAGGGCGCACTCGTTGGCCCAGGCCGCGAGGTCGGGCTCAGCGCCGAAGGCGCGAGTCGCCAGGGTTCCACGAAGCTGCATCTCTGCCCAGCGGGCCGGGCTGTCCGGGAGCGTGTTGGGGGGACACAACCGGTTGCGCTCGCGGTCGTCGTCTCGGGTGGCTTCCACCAACCCGGCGAGCGCCGCGCAGAAGCATGGGAAGCCGGCTCGGGTGGTCTGGAGACGGATCCTGTCCGGACTCCACACGGGGACCATCGGTGGGTACTGCAGACCGGAAGCGGCGCAGTGGACGACGAGCGTGCCCGGCGGCAGGGGGACGACCCCGCCGTCGAGGGCGATCTCATCCGCTGACACGTGCTTGATGTGTCCGAGGCGGATGACGTGGTCGATGCTGCGAAGGAGATCGAGCTCCCACCTTCCCAGGGTGGGGGTCTTCGCCATCGCGGGAACGCGGTCGGTGTCGACCCGAAGCATCACGCCGGCCGCTTCGAGGCGCAGGAACAGATCCTCGAGGGACTCGGCCTCCGCGGCCGCGGCCATGGTGTCAGCGGCAAGCGTGAGCGCGACCACCGGGTCGGGTTGGACCACGGCGCGATCGAGCATCCAGGGCTCGCGCGGCCGCACCCACGTGATCCGGTCCGGCTGCACACCGCTTCTCAGCAACCACACGATGCCGTCGGTGGCCGTCTTGCCGGATCCGACGATGACGTAGCCCTTGGGGCTCTCCGCCAGGGTGGCCAGCTCGTTGACTGCGACGACGCGAACCCCGTCCGCGACGCCGAAGGGAGGTGGTGTCGTCGCGGGGATCGTCGGCGACAGGTAGGTGGCATCGACGACGCGGCGCCGCACGTCGATCTGAGTGGTCTCGCCCGAGACCCGGGAGGTGACGAGGTGGGACGCGCCGACGGTGTGGTGCTCGCTCCCACCCATGAACGTGACACGGCCGGAACCGGTGAAGCGGCGATGCAGGATCGAGTCGTAGTAGTGCTGGATCTCCGCACGCCGGGCCCGCTCCTGCAGCCCCGACTCGGGTCCCTCCTTCTGCACGGCACCAGCGCCGAGCACCGTGGAAGCGACGCCGTAGAAGACGGAGGCCTGGTGGAGCTGGACGAAGGGATAGGCGTCCTGCCAGTGGCCGCCCGCCGAATGGCGCCGATCGACGAGCGTGACGTGGACGTCGGCGTGGTCGATGAGGGCGTCGGTGAAGGCCATGCCCATCGCGCCCGCACCCACCACCAGGTAGTCGGTCTCCACCGAGCGCATCGACATCGGGCGCGACCTCCGTCATGGAAGGGCTGGCCCTTCCGACACTACGCGGAGCCGTCGTGGCACGGGTGTGCAGAACCTCGGGCAGACTCTGCCGGCGGTTCCCCCGGCGGCGGGGCCGAACCCAACAGGAGGATGATGCACCTGCACCTGGCGGAGACCACGTCCGCTGGCGGCCGGCCGTGAGCGATGGCGTCGATCTGTACTGGATCCCCCTCGGTGCCGGCGCGGGTGGGGCCATCGTCAGATGGAACGGCCGCCTCTACGAGACATTGGCGGCGGCAGTCGGTCGGCGGCCCCGACGCGACCTGTTCCACTCCGCCCTGGAGGTGCAGGTCGACGGTGTGAGAGCGGCCATCGAGATGGCGCCCGTGTGGACGAAGCGCGGTGAGCGAGGGGTCGTGTCCGAGGGGCCCGTCGGGGTCCGGTTCCTGGGTCGCTCGCGGCTGTTCCGCTACGAGGTCCGCTGCTGGCGTGGCGGCTCGATCCCCGATGTGGCCGCCGCCGTGGGCGGGCCCGTCCGGGTGAGCGACGATCCCGACGTGGCCCGGAGGATCCTCGACCTGGTCCCCCAGTTCCCCGCCCGCACCTGGGGTCGGGACGAGCTGGGTGCGGGCGAGATGTGGAACTCGAACTCGTTGGCGTCGTGGCTGCTGACCCGCGCCGGGCTCGACACGAGCGGCATCGGCCCGCCCGGCGCTGGTCGGGCGCCAGGCTGGGATGCCGGCATCGTGGTCGCCACTCGAGGGGTCTGAACGCCGCCGGAGCTGCGGTCGACCCATCATCACCAGGTGTCGGCGCCTTCGCGGGAGGCGGGCGTACAGCCGATCTGGTGGGCGGAAGATCTCGGGTCAGGGGTTGCGTGCGAACATGTGTTCGTGTAGAGTGGGAGTATTCCCCTTTCGGGAGCCTCGGCTCCCCGCCCGGCCGAGCTACGCGCCCGAGAGGAGGATCAGCCATGGACGACGACCTCGAGTCGTGCACGCCGTTGGCCCGCGCCTTCGCCGTCGAGCAGCTCGCCGCGCTCACCTGCGCCACCACCGCCGAGCTGCTCGAGGTCATCGTGGCCATCGACCGCGCCGGTGACTACCGGGCCGACGGCGCCCTCGACATGGCCTCCTGGCTGGTCGCCACCCTCAACATCGCCCATGCCACCGCCCGCGAATGGGTCCGCGTCGGCACCGCCCTCCACCAGCTCCCCCACCTGCGCTCCCGCTACGTCGCCGCCGAGCTGTCCTGGGATCAGGTCGCGGCCGCCACCCGCTTCGCCACCCCCGACACCGACGAAGACCTCGCCCGCCTGCTCCCCGGGTGCACCGCCGCGCAGATCGACGAGATGGCCCGCCAGCGCCGAGCCCGCACCCGCGGCGACGCCCAACGAACCCACGACACCCGCGGGCTGCGCTGGCGGCGCGACCACCACCACGACGGCTACCGCTACACCGGGTTCCTGCCCGCCCTGGAAGCCGAGCTCGTCAACGCCACCCTCGAACACCACGCCCAAGCGGCCGGCCCCGACCCCGAAACCGGGCTGTGGGCCCCGTTCCACCACCGCACCGCCGACGCCCTCGTCGAGATCTGCCGCCGCGACCTCAGCGCCGACCCGGGCCTCGACCCCACCGTCGTCGTCGTCCACGTCGACCAGACGTCCTCACCAGCGCCACCCCCGGCAACGGCACCACCCCCGACGGGATGCAGATCCCCGTCGACACCATCCGCCGGGTCCTGTGCGACAGCCCCCTCGAGGTCCAGGTCGACGGGCCCGACGGCACCTGCATCGGGATCAGCCGCGCCCACCGAAACCCACCCCGCTGGCTCCGCCGCCGCATCCTGCGCCGCGATTGCGACCACTGCCGCTTCCCCGGCTGCAACCGCCAGATCCGCCAGATCCACCACATCCGCTGGTGGCACCGCGACCACGGCCCCACCGACACCTGGAACCTCGCGGGACTGTGCTGGCAGCACCACCACCTCGTCCACGAAGGCGGCTGGATCCTCAAGGGCAACGCTGACCGCGACCTCACCTTCACCAGCCCCTACGGACGCACCCTCACCAGCCGACCACCCCCACTCCACCCCCACACCCGCCAACGCATCACCGACATCACCGGCCTTCCCCTCGGGGACGACGCCGCCTGACCTGACGCGGATACCGTGGGCCTCGAAGGGCGGGCGGAAGGAGGTGCTCCGATGTCCGAGCGGAAGTCCGAGCCACGGCTCCCTCCCCGCTGGTTCGTCCGGCTGTTCTGGTTCGCCCACCGTCGCGTCTACCGCCTCACGGGTGGGCGGATCGGTCTCTGGCGACCGAAGGGGACGCGATGGGGCGCGGCACGGCTCACGACCGTGGGGCGCAAGACCGGCCTCGAGCGCAGCGTGATCATCGGCTACGTCGACGACGGACCGAACGTCGTCACCATGGCCATGAACGGCTGGGGCGCGCCCGAACCGGCCTGGTGGCTCAACCTGCAAGCCAACCCTGACGCCCGCCTCGACACGAAGGACGGCCATCGCCTGGTCACCGGGCGGGCCGCCGAGGGTGAGGAGCGGGAGCGGCTCTGGTCGCGGTGGCGCGAGCTCGACAAGGGCCTCGACGCCTATGCGGCCCGGCGGCCCAAGGAGACGGCGGTCGTGGTCCTGGAACCGCGATCCTGACGTCCATGCCCCCTACGGGCGCACGATGACGTTGCCGACCTTGTGGCCGCTGTCGACACGGCGGTAGGCATCGACGATGCCGGCGAGGTCGTAGATCTCCTCGATCACCACCGTGAGCTCGCCGTCGGCGGCGAGCTGGAGGAGCAGGTCGAAGTCCTCGACCCGCTCGGGCGCCGACCCCGCCACGACGTTGCCGCGGGCTCGCAGGGTGTCGCGCAGCCCCGCGACGGCGAGGAGCAGCACGCCGTGGTCCCGCAGCAGGCGCCGGCCGGCCGGGATCGACAGGTTGCCGACCGTGTCGAGCACCGCGTCGAAGCGCTCCGTCAGCGAGGTGACGTCCTCGGTTGCGTAGTCGACGACGCGGTCGGCGCCCAGCTCGCGCACCAGCGCGGCGTGGCCGGCGCTCGTCACCGCCGTGACGGTGGCACCGAAGTGGGTGGCCAGCTGCACGGCGTTCGTGCCGATCGCACCCGAGGCGCCGTTGACGAGCACCGCGCTGCCGAGCCCCACCGAGGCCTTGTGCCGCAGGAAGTGCAGGGCCGCGGTGCCGCCGAACAGCAGCCCGGCGGCGTCCTCGTGTGTCACCCCGGCGGGCTTGCGGGTCACCCTCTTCGCGGCCACGGCGAGGAGCTCGGCGTGGGCGCCCATTCGGATGCCGGTCATGCCGCACACCTC
>DAIQBC010000097.1:0-9150 GCA_036781345.1 Acidimicrobiales bacterium
CCGGCCCCCTGCTGAGCTCGCAGGGAAGGCCCCGCGGGGACACCGGAAGCATCCGCCGGCCCGTCAGCCGCGTCGCCGCCGGCGGCGCTACGCGGTGGTGTACGACATCGACGGTCCGTTGGTTCGGCTCGGGATGCTGTGGTTCGTCGTGGCCGCCGGGAGCCTCGCCGTCGGGCCGCTGCCCGCTGCGGTCGTCTACGGCGGCGCGGCCGCCATCGCCGCCGCGCAGACGGCCCGGGCCTGGCGCCGTCAAGAGGACGCCCCCGAGTCGCATCCCAACGAGCTGGTGGCCGCCGGGCTGGCCGGTGGCATGGTGCTCGGCGCCTGCCTGGGCGCCGGGGGCGCCGGGCTGGCCCTCCTGGCGGGAGTGGCGGTCGCGGTCCTGGTGGCCACCGCCGACACGGCCTCGACCAACCCCACCCTCACCGACGCCGGTTGGACGATCCAGTGCGCTCTCCTCCCGGGGCTGGCCGCCATGTCGGTGGTGCTGCTCACACGCCTCGATCAGGGCTCCGCCATCGCGCTGCTGCTCCTCGTGTCGGCCTACGAGACCGGCGACTACATCGTCGGCTCCGGAGCAGGCAACCCGTTCGAGGGCCCCGTCGCCGGTCTGGCCGCGGTGGTGGTGGTCACCTTCATCGTGTCCACCCTCCCGATCTCGGCGCTCGACTTCACCCAATCCTGGGTCTTCGGTGGGATCGTGGCCGTGCTGGCCCCGCTGGGCCAGCTCCTCGCCAGCGCCCTGCTGCCGGCCGCCGACTCGCGCGCCTCAGCGCTGCGACGCCTCGACTCGCTCCTCCTCACGGCCCCGCTGTGGTGCTTCGGGGTCGGGCTGGTGCTCTGAGCGCTAGACGTTGGCGAGGTTCTTGGCCACGAACTCCCAGTTCACCAGGTGGGCCAGGAAGGCGGTGAGGTAGTCGGGCCGCCTGTTGCGGTAGTCCACGTAGTAGGCGTGCTCCCAGACATCGATGGTCAGGAGGGCCTGCTGTCCGTGGGCGAGCGGCAGGTCGGCGTCGTGCGTGCTGGTGACGAGCAGCTTGGAGCCGTCGTGCACGAGCCACGCCCAGCCGGACCCGAAGTGGGTGGCGGCCTGCTCGTGGAGCGCCTCGCGCAGGGCGTCGAAGGAGCCGAAGTCGCGGTCGATGGCCTCGGCCAGCTCACCCGACGGGTGTCCACCCCCGCCGGGGGCCATCCCCTGCCAGTAGAACGAGTGGTTCCAGTGCTGGGCGGCATTCTTGAACAACGGACCACCGTCGGCCGCGAGGATGACCTCGTCGAGCGAGTCATTCGTCCGGCCGTCGTCGCCGACGAGTCCGTTGAGCTTGTCGACGTAGGTCTGGTGGTGCTTGCCGTGGTGGAGCTCGAGCGTCTCGCGGCTGAGGTGGGGCGCGAGGGCGTCGAGCGAGTACGGGAGCGGGGGGAGGGTGAAGGCCATGGGTACGACGGTATCCACCGTGTCTCTGAGTCCAAACCGTGACCAGGATGGTTGAGCGCGCTCCATCGCGTCAGTAGGTTTCCGTTCGCCTGTCCGCCGAGCTGTGAGGTGCACCGTGGAGATCTTCAAGAACTTCGCCGACCCGAGCGGGCCGCTGTCGTTCCTCGCCCGGTACGCCCACGTGCTCACGGGCATCACGTGGATCGGTCTCCTCTACTTCTTCAACTTCGTCCAGGTGCCCGCCTTCGCCGAGCTCTCCGACGGCGCCCGCTCTGAGGCCCTGCGCAAGCTCACCTTCCGGGCCCTCTGGTGGTTCCGTTGGGCCGCCCTCCTCACGTTCCTCTTCGGTGTGGTGCTCCTCGGGATCCAGGGCGACGGCGAGAACATGGACCAGTACCTCTCGGGCGTGTCCGGCACCGCGATCCTCACCGGGATGCTGCTCGGCACCACGATGTTCCTCAACGTGTGGGGCGTGATCTGGCGGAACCAGAAGATCGTGATCGGCAACGCCGAGACCGTGGCCGGCGGAGGCCAGGCCAACCCAGATGCGCCCGCGTCGGCCAAGAAGGCCGCCCGAGCCTCGCGCTGCAACACGCTGTTCTCGATTCCGATGCTCTTCTTCATGGTGTTCGCGGCACACGGCGCCATCTGGTTCTCCGCCATCGGTGGCACGGTCGTGTACTGGATCATCGTGCTGGCCCTCTGGGCCTTCATCGAGGCGTCGGCCCTCGGGCTCGTCGGTGGCCTCGACAGCTCCTTCAACAAGATGGCGTTCGACAAGCACCGCGACACGATCATCTACGGCTTCGGGCTGCTCGCCATCATCTACTTCGTGGGCTGGGAGCTCGTCCTTCACGCCTGAGGTCGAATCTTCCTCCGGTGGGTCCGACCGCGGAGCCCAGGAGTACGCTCACCGCCATGGCCACGGACCTCGCCCACCTGCTCGACCCGGGCTACCTGGGAGATCTCCCCTCGCGCTCCATGGACGACGTGCGGCTCATGCGCACGGAGTGCCAAGAGGTGGAAACCGGGCTGTCCCTCCTGCGTCGCCTCGCCCAGGGCCGGCTCGACATCGTGGGGGTGGAGCTCACCCGGCGGGCCCAGGGGGGCGATCCGTCCGACCTGCCGGATCTGATCGCCCGCCTACCGGTCGTCCTGTCCGACCGGACGCGAGCCCCGGGCGTCGGACGTCTCCCACAGATGATGACGCCGGGTCCGCAGCCGCCGGAGCTCGAGGCTGAGCTGGACGCCATCGTCGGCGCTGGCCACATCACGGAGCTGCCCTCGCTCAGCGACGAGGAGCTGCGCGGCATGGCCGACGCCCTGGAGGCCTTCGAGCACAAGGTGTCGCGCCATCGGCACGACCTGTTCGAGCGCATCGACGCGCTGCAGGCCGAGATCACCCGGCGCTACAAGACGGGCGAGGCCAACGTCGACTCCCTCCTCCAGTAGTTCGCGCTCGACTATCGGTTGCTCGCGGGTGTCGCGTAGCCTTCCGCTCCGTGAAGGAGGACTTGGAGCACCGCTGGCGTGACCTGGGCGAGTTCATCCGCGATCAGCGTCGGGTGGGCCACCTCTCGCTCCGCAAGCTCTCGGAGCTGGCCGGCATCTCGAACCCGTACCTCAGCCAGATCGAGCGGGGCCTGCGCAAGCCCTCGGCCGAGATACTCCAGCAGATCGCCCGCGCCCTCGAGATCTCCTCGGAGACGCTGTACGTGCGGGCCGGGATCCTGGAGGAGCGGGCGGGCGCCGACCTGGTGGCCGAGATCCGCCGTGATCCAGGCCTCTCGGAGGAGCAGAAGCGGACCTTGATCCGGATCTACAGCTCGTTCCGGCACGAGAACGAGGGCGGCCCGGGTGCCGATGCGGAAGAACTCGTCGACACTGAGCGTTGAGCACCGGCGGTACCCCTGATGCGCCGACTCGCCGTCCTCTCCCTGCACACCTCACCGCTCGCCCAGCCCGGCCAGGGCGACAGCGGCGGCATGAACGTCTACGTGCGCGAGCTGGTGTCGGCGCTGGCGCAAGCCGGTGTGCAAGCGGATGTCTTCACCCGCCGATGGGATGACGCAAGCCCCGACATCGTCGAGGTGGAGCCCGGCTTCCGGGTGATCCACGTGGAGGCGGGGCCGCCCGACCTCGCCAAGGAGCAGCTCCCCGACGTCGTCGACCTCTTCGCCGACGGCGTGCGGGCGCACCTGCGCGACCTGGGGGACGTGGACGCCCTGCATGCGAACTACTGGCTGTCGGGGGTCGCCGGCCACCGCCTCAAGCACGAGCTGGACCTGCCGCTCGTGTCCACGTTCCACACGCTCGCCCGCGTCAAGGCCGAGACCGGCGACCCGGAACCCGAGCGCCGGGTCCGCGCGGAGGCGGAGGTGATCGGGTGCTCCGACGCGATCCTGGCTTCGTGCGTGGCCGAGGCCGACCAGCTCGAGCGGCTCTACGGCGCCGACCCGTCGCGCATCGAGCTCGTGGCGCCGGGCGTCGACCATGCCTTCTTCTCCCCAGGAGACCGTCTCGGCGCCCGTGCCGCGCTCCAGCACCTCGACCTCGGCACGGGTCCGGTGCTCCTGTTCGTGGGGAGGATCCAGCGGCTGAAGGGGCTCGACGTGGCCGTCCGGGCCCTTGCCTCCCTGCGCCGGTCGGATGTCCGGTTGGTGGTCGTGGGCGGGGCCAGCGGAGCGGAGGGGTCGACCGAGGTCGACCGTGTCGGCAAGCTGGCGGCCGAGCTCGGGGTCACGGACCAGCTGCGCACGGTGGCTCCCGTGCCGCACCATCTCCTGTCCACGTACTACCGGGCCGCCGACGTCGTGCTCGTGCCGAGCCGGTCGGAGTCCTTCGGCCTCGTCGCCCTCGAGGCCGCCGCCTGTGGGACCCCCGTGGTGGCGGCCGCCGTGGGCGGGCTGCGCACCTTGGTGGAGCACGGCCAGACCGGCTACCTGGTCGAGGGCCGGGACCCGGCCGCCTTTGCCGGCCACACCGCGAGCGTGCTCGACTCGCCGCCCTTGGCGGCCGAGCTCTCCCGCCGGGCGGCGCAGCGGGCGCGGGGGTACACCTGGTCCACCGCGGCGGGTCGGTTGCGGCGCGTGTACGGCGACCTCACCTCGCGGGCGCTGGTCGACTGCAGCTAGTGACCGGCCCGCACTCGGCCGATCAGCTCGACGCCCTGGAGGCGCTGATCGACGCCTGGCTGGCGGTTCAGATGGCCGAGAACCCGGTGGTGGCGGCCGTCGAGCGCGACACCGGGTCCGGCGAGCGACGGTGGTTCGTCCGGGTCACCGGTGACGACAAGGACGTGTTCACCATCTGGTTCCACCTGCGTCAGCGCACCCTGCACTACGAGACCTACGTGATGCCGGCACCAGAGGAGAACGAGGCCGCGTTCTACCACCACCTGCTGCGGCGGAACCTGACCATGTACGGGGCGGCCTTCGCCATCGGGGACGAGGATGCGGTGTTCCTGGTTGGCCAGCTCGACAACGCCGCCATCGACCACGACGAGCTGGATCGAGTGCTCGGGTCCCTCTACGCCTGGGTCGAGCAGTTCTTCCGGCCGGCCCTCCACATCGGCTTCGCCTCTCGATTCTCAGGTTGATCTCATTGTCTTCCATAGCATTCTGATCTAGGTTCAACGTCGCGGTGGGGGATGCCGGGCAGCACCCGATCGGGGAAGGGGTGAACCAGGCCAACCCCCCGCCGCTCCTGCTGTGGTTCGGTAGCGTCCGAGCATGACGATGTTGCAGGTGATCGGCGGGGGCCGGATGGGGGAGGCGCTGGTCGGTGGCCTGCTCCGGGCGGGCGGCCTCCGCCTGGACGGGATCCGGGTCGTCGAGCCGGATCGCGCGCGCCGCACCGCACTGGAGGGCATCTTCCCCGGAGTTGACGTGGTCGGCACGCCGGGGGCTGCCGACGATCACGTGGTGGCTGTGAAGCCGGCGGACGTCCCCGCGGTCTGCCGGGCCGTCGCCGTCTTCGGGCCGGCCCGCGTCCTCTCCATCGCCGCCGGTGTCACGATCGCCACCCTCGAGGCCGCGCTGGCGCCCGGGTCACAGGTGGTGCGCGCCATGCCGAACACGCCGGCGCTGGTCGGGATGGGTGCCGCAGCCATCGCGCCCGGGAGCTCCGCCGACGACGACGACCTGGCGTGGGCGGAGTCGCTCCTCGGAGCGGTGGGCACGGTCGTGCGGGTCAAGGAGAGGCTGCTCGACGCGGTCACGGGGCTCTCCGGCTCTGGGCCCGCCTACGTCTTCCTGATGGTGGAGGCCCTCATCGAGGCCGGCGTGCAGGTGGGGCTGCCCCGCGCGGTCAGCCAGGCCCTGTCCGTCCAGACCCTGCTGGGCGCCGCCACGCTGCTGGCGCAGAGCGACGAAGGGCCCGAAGCACTGCGGGCCGCGGTCACCTCCCCTGGGGGAACGACGGCGGCCGGCGTCCAGGTGCTCGAGCGGCACGGGCTGCAGGCCGCGCTCCTCGAGGCGGTGGCGGCCGCCACCGAGCGGTCTCGGGAGCTCGGTCAGGAACCACCGCACTCCCTCTAGCCACACCAGCCACAGGCACGTACGCTTCCGCCACACCTTTGGAGAGGGGTGCCTTCCTTGGCAACGTCATCACCGCGCCCTCGGCTGCTCACACCGAACGAGGTCGCCGAACAGCTTCGGGTTTCGTCCATGACCGTCTACCGCCTCATCAAGGCGGGCGATCTGCGCGCGGCGCGGATCGGGAAGTCGTTCCGCATCCGCGAGGACGACGTGGACAAGTACCTGCAGTCGCGGTTCAGCGACGCCGGGTAGGCGTCGCACCCGGCCCCGCCGGTACCCTCCCCAGGGCCATGAGCCCCAGGTTCGACACGATCACCTTCCTCTCCGACTACGGCACCGGCGACGAGTTCGTCGGTGTGGTGAAGTCGGTGATCCGGTCGATCGCTCCAACCGTCGCCGTGGTCGACCTCACGCATGAGGTGCCGGCGTATGACGTGCGGGCGGGCAGCCTCACCCTCGGGCGGGCCGCCCAGTACCTGTGCCCCGGCGTGGTGCTGGCCGTCGTCGACCCGGGCGTCGGGAGCGAGCGCCGGGCCATCGGGGTGGAGGTGGGCGGCGGCCAGAGCTACCTGGTCGGTCCCGACAACGGCCTGCTGGCCAGCGCGGTGGCGATGAGCGGTGGGGCCACCGCCGCAGTGGAGCTCTCCAACCGCGCCTACCAGCTCGCCGCGGCCGGGCCGACCTTCGCGGGGCGCGACATCTTCGCTCCTGCTGCCGCCCACCTGTGCCTAGGGGTGCCGCTGGTCGACCTCGGCCGGCCCGTCGATCCACTGTCACTCCTCCCGGGCCTGCTCCCGCTTCCGCGTGAGGAGGACGGCGCCCTGGTGGCGGAGGTGCTGTGGGTGGACCGCTACGGGAACTGCCAGCTCAACGTCGACCCCGAAGAGGTGGCCCGCTTCGGCTCGAGGATCCAGCTTCGCTGGAACGACGACGTGCGCACCGCCCAGCGGGCCGAGACGTACCAGGGCATCGCGGCCGGGCAGGTGGGTCTCGTGGTCGACAGCTACGGGATGCTCTCGGTCTGCCTCGGCAAGCGGCCAGCGGCGGACGAGCTGGCCATGCCCGTGGGCACCGAAGTCGCCCTCGCGATCCCCGCTGACGACTCGTCCATGGTCTCCGCCCCGGTGACCCTCACGACCAGGAGCACCAGCACCCCATGAGGCCTGGCACCACCCTCGTCCTTGCCCTCCTCCTCGGGATGATCCTGCTGGCGGCGGCGACCCAGCTCTTCTTCATGCGCTGAGCGCCGCGGCCGCTACACCTTGGCGGCGAGCTGGTCCCGGGTGAAGTGGCGCGCGCCGCCGCGGACGAGAAGCAGCGCGACCAACCAGATCAGGGCGCCGATCCCCATGGCCACGGGCAACGGGACGAGGAGGAGGCCGGAGGACTGGCCGACCGCCAGGAAGATCAGCGGGAGGATCACCGCGCCCCCGAGCTGATTGGCCTCCTGGCTCGTACGGGCGCGGGCCGACACGCGCACCATGACGGCCAGTCCGAGGGTCGCGACGGCAGGACCCACCCACAGGATCATCACCAGCCACAGGCGGGTGGGGACGAACACCCGGTGCATGACGGGCCAGGCGACGCCGTTGGCCACCAAGCAGAAGCAGGCGAACCCGATCCACGACACGGCGATGGCGGGGAGGAAGGCCGTGAGCAGCTTGGCGAAGAACAGCTCCCGGGTGGACACGGGGAGATGCAGGAGCGACTCCAGCGTCTTGCGCTCCTTCTCGCCGGCGAAGGCGTCGGCGGCCAGCACTGCTGACACCATGAGCGGCACGATGAGGAACAGCGGCGCCAACAAGTAGCCGTTCACGAGCACGACGAGCTGCTCGTGCTGGGGCAGGTTCAGGATCGGCCGGGCGAGGTCGCCGGGCATCGTGCCCAGGATGCGCCCGAGGTCGGGGTTCTGCTGGCTGCGAGCCGCCCACCCGACGAGCAACGGCAGGACGATCATGAGGAGGGCGGGCACGGCCAGCATCGGGATCACCACCGCCTTCGAGCGACGCACGGCGATGAGGTCCTTGGCGATGATCGCCCGCATGACGTGGCGGTTCATGACGGCACCGGCACGGACGCGCTGAGCACGTCGGTGGGGGGTGGGCCCGCGGTGCGACCTTCGGCGATCGCGATCCGAGCCTCCACCGCGAAGTACACGTCCTCAAGGGTGGGGGCCTTCGCCGAGGCGCCGTAGACAGGCAGCCCCTGCTCCACCAGTGACCGCACGAGACGTGGCACCACCTCCCGGTCGGCGACGCGCACCAAGAGCCCGGTCGGGGTGTCGGCCACCACCAGCACACCCGGAGCCGTCCTCAGGCCGTCCGCCGTGGCCGCGCTCACCGGGCCGCCCAGGTCGAGGTCGGCGTCGACGCCCTGCCAGAGGTCAGCGGCGATGTCCTCCGGGCGACCGAAGGCGTGGAGCACGCCTCGATGGAGGATCGCCATCCGGTTGGCCAGGCGGCCGGCCTCGCCCAGGAAGTGCGTGGCCAGCACGACGGTGCGCCCGTGCTCGGAGGCGAGGGCACCGATCAGGTCGATCACGTCTCTCGTGGCGGCCGGATCCAGCCCTGAGGTGGGCTCGTCGAGGAAGAGCACGTCGGGGTCGTGCAGCAGGGCGCGAGCGAGGGCCAGCCGCTTGCGCTGTCCCGTCGAGGTGCCCTGCACCGGCAGGTGTGCACGCTCGGCCATGCCGAACCGCTCGAGGAGGTCATCGGCCCGGCGTTCGACCCATCGTCTGTCGAGGCCCCGCATGCGTCCCGTGAGGGTGAGGTTCTCCCGAGCGGTGAGGCGTTCGTCGAGCCCGGCATGCTCCGTGAGGACCCCTGTGCGGCGGCGCACCTCGTCGCCATCGATCGCGGGGTCCAACCCGAGCACGGACGCCCGACCCCGGTCCGGGGTGAGGATCCCGTTCAGCAGTCGCACCGTCGTCGTCTTGCCGGCCCCGTTGGGCCCCAGCAGGGCCAGCACCTCGCCGGGCTCCACCTCGAGGGTGAGTCCGTCGAGCGCGACACCGCTCGGGAAGGAGCGCGTCAGGTCGTTCGTCTCGATGGCGGGCGGCATCGGTGTCAGTCTCGCTGGTTCAGGTCCCCTCGAGGGACCGCAGCGGAGCGAGCACCGCGGTGACTCGCTCCCAGGTGGGGTGCGTCAGATGCAGCACCTCGTTAGTCGCCCTCCGCC
>DAIQBC010000098.1:0-9150 GCA_036781345.1 Acidimicrobiales bacterium
CTTTTGGATAAATGATGACAACTTCAATACCTTCGACGCCGAAGAAACCGTTCGATCGGTCGCCGCGCCAGTGCCGTGCGGAACCCCAGGACGTGGGTAGCGGCCACCGCGATGGCCGTGCGGGGCGACGCGGCACCATGAGCGGCGATGCTGAGCACCGCCTGGGGCATCGTGAGGCAGTGGCTCCACCCGTAGGGAGCGTGCTCCGGCCCCTCCTGGAGCATCGACCACGCGGCGAGGCGCTGGAGGTCCTGCATCGCGGCGGGCAGGGCATCTGCGTCGCAGGCCACACCGGCCAGCAAGCGCCTGGCCAGACCGGACTCCTCCGCCTGGTGCATCAGGGGGTAGATGAAGGTGCTGGCCGGCACCCCCAAGGCGGGCACATCGAGCAGCGCATCGAGAAGAGCCACCGGCGCGGCTACCGGCTCCGAGGGGTCTTCGAACCACCGCAGCCGCCAATCGGGATGTCGGGCCAGCTCACGCAGCGGGCCTCGCAACACCCGACCCGACACGGCCGCGGTGGCTCCCGGCCGACCGAGCAGGTTCAGCGCGATGCTGGCGTGGGCGGCGGCCGCCAGCGAGGCGACGGCCCACGGCCCCAGCGAGCGCCGCAGCTCGGCCACGGTGGCCCTCGCGGCCAGCGCGGTGAACAGTCGATCGACCTCGTCCAGATCGCCGGCGGCCACGGCCGACTCGAGCCGACTGCCGAGCACCGTCACCGAGCCACTCACGTCCGCCGGGTCGGCCACCTCGTCGCCCGCGGCGACATACGTCGCGCCGAGCCTCGCCAGGCCGATGCGAGCCTGCTCTCGGGCACCGAGGGGCACCAGATCCAGCAGCTGGGCCCGCGCCAGCAGCTCCAGCGGGGCATGGAGCACGAAGGAATCGGCCGCCGCTACCTTCGGGCGGGCGAGGCACTTCGCCACCGCCCCCACCAGGCCGGCGTCGGAGAGCGTGTCGAGCCCGAGGCGGTGGTAGTCGTCAGCGACCGCGGCCGGGTCGATACGCTCGAGCAGTGGGTTCGCAGAGGTCATGAGCGCACCATAGAAGTTAACGTTGACTTCAAGTCAAGTATGCTGTGACTCGTGGATGAGCTGACCATCGGCGAGGTGGCCGAGCGCAGTGGAATTGCCACGTCGGCGCTCCGCTTCTACGAGCGCGAGGGCCTCGTGGCCGCGCACCGAACCAGCGGCGGCCAGCGCCGATACCCGCGGGAGGTCCTCCGGCGCGTCGCTTTCGTCCGCGCCGCCCAGCGCGTGGGGCGCAGCCTGGCCGACATCCGACTCGCGCTGCACGCCCTCCCCGAGGACCGCACCCCCACCAAGGCCGACTGGGCACGCCTCTCGCGGTCGTGGCGAGCCGATCTCGACGATCAGATCGCCGGCCTGATCCGCCTTCGCGACGACCTCGACTCGTGCGTCGGGTGCGGCTGCCTCTCGCTTCGCGCCTGTGCTCTCTACAACCCCGGCGATGCCGCCGCCTCTCTGGGCTCGGGCCCGCGGTACCTGCTCGGCGACTCGTCACGCGACGCGAGGTCCCTCACCGAGCGCTGACCACTGCAGCAGGTGCTCGAGGCTTAGAGCAGCTCGCGGAGCGTGGTCTTGCGGATCTTGCCCATCGGCGTGCGGTCGAACTCGGCAACGAGGTGCCACTCCTCCGGCACCTTGTAGCGTGCCAGCTCGCGCGCACAGTGCCCACGAAGCTCCTCCTCGCTGAGGGTGGCACCCTCGACCGTCTCGACGAAGGCCACCACGCGCTCACCCAGGCGGTCGTCCGGACGTCCGACCACGGCACAGGCCGCGACTCGAGGATCAGCGTGCAGGACCCGCTCGACCTCAGCCGGGTACACGTTGGCGCCGCCCCGAATGATGAGGTCGTCACGCCGGTCGAGCACGAAGAGGTTGCCGGCGGTGTCGAGACGGCCGATGTCGCCGGTGTGCAGCACCCCGTCGCGCAGCGCTTCGGCGGTGTCGCCGGGACGGTTCCAGTAGCCGAGAAACGGCGTGTAGACCCCCGCCCACGGGCCGTCGACGGCCGGCGCCACACAGATCTCGCCCTCCATGCCCACCGGCACCTGGTCTCCGGAGGGGCCACGGATCTCGACGCGCACCTGGGGCAGCGCCTTCCCAGCGCTGTTCGGCACCGCCGGCGCGGTCGGGTCACTGGTGGTCACCGCGGTGGGAGCCTCCGTCAGCCCGTACCCCACGGTCACCTCCGACTGGAACCGGTCTCGATACAGCGCGCGGAAGGCTTCGGGGAGATCGGCACCCCCCACCCCAGGGCGCACGAGCGAGGCCAGATGGGCGTCGGTGACCTCCGGGTGGGTGAGCAGGCCGTGCACCATCGCCGGAACGGCGGAGAACGTGCCGATGTGCTCATCTCGGATCCACTCCGCCATGCCCAGGGGATCGCTCCGGTCCATGCACACGCAGCACGAGCCCAGCTGGAGGGTCACGAGGGGGGCGAGCACCATGAGGTTGAGGACGGTGAGCGGCAGGCATACGCCCTGGCGCAGTCCTGGGTCGTACGTCGCGCTGGCCCGTGCCACGGCCCCGGGCAGCAGCAGGTTGTGCTGGCTGTGCACCGCGCCCTTCGGGAACCCGGTGGTGCCGCTGGTGTAGGCGATGGCGGCGGGAGCGAACGGGTCGATGTCGATGCTCGGAGCTGGGGGTGCCTCCGCCAGGCACGCCCGCCACTCATCAACTGGCCCTCCGGGGTCGACGGTGACGACGCGAAGCCCAGGCAGCCCGAAGGGTTGGGCCGCCATCTCCGGGTCCGCGAGGAGGAGCCCGACCTCTGCGTCGCGCAGCATGTAGGCCTTCTCGGGCGGCGCCAGCGGGCGGTTGATGCCCACCCACACGGCGCCGAGGCGCATGGCGCCGAGGAAGGCGACGACGATGTCAGGGTGGTTCGGGAGGCTGGCTGCCACACGGTCGCCCGGCTGGACCCCCAGTGCGGTGAGCGCGCCGGCGGCTCGCCGCACGGCATCGTCGAGCGCCTCGAACGAGTACCGAGCGTGGCGGCCCACCAGCGCCTCGTCGCCAGGGCGGTCCGCCAAGGGGCCGAGGAGCACCTCGGCGATGCTCTGCGGACCGCCCGGGATCTCCGGACGCCCGATCGGGTTCGTCACGGGCTCATGTACCAGCCACCGCTGGCGTTGATGGTCTCCCCGGTGACGAAGCTGGCCTCGTCGGACGCAAGGAACGCGATCACAGCCGCGATCTCCTCTGGACGTCCGAGCCGGCGCAGCGGCGTGCGGTCCGCCTCCGCACCAAGCGCGTCGAGGTGCTTGTCGACGAACTTCGAGTGCACGATGCCGACCGCCACTGCGTTGGCTCGCACACCGTGCGGACCGCCTTCGGCGGCCACCGTGCGGGTGAGCGACTGCAGGCCCGCCTTGGCCGCTGCGTAGGGCCCTTCGGTGCCGCCACCGCCGAGGTAGCCCGCCACCGACGAGACGTTGACGATCGCGCCCCGGCCGCGCTCGATCATCCCGGGCAGTGTGGCCTTCATCAGGTACCAGCACGCGGTGAGGTCGACATCGAGCACTCGGTCCCAGTCGGCCGGGTCGTAGTCAGCCACGGTGCCGAGCACGTTCACCGCCGCGTTGTTGACCAGGACATCGACCGGCCCCAGATCCGAGCGCACCGACAGCAGCACCTCATCCACGCGGGCGCGGTCAGACACGTCGAGCGCGTAACCGATGACCGGCACTGACAGCTCGGCCACCAGCTCCTCGACGGTCTCGGCCGTCCGGCGCGCGTGGGCGTCGGTGACGACCACCGCAGCACCGTCCTGACCGAGCCGTCGCGCGGTGGCCTTCCCGATGCCGAGGCCGGCCGCGCCGGTGACGAGCGCGATCCGCCCTTCGAGCCGGCCCGTCACCTGCTGCGCCTCATGGCGCGCCGGGCGCGCCGCCGAGGAGACCGCGCAGGTTGTCGCGCATGATCCCCCGCACGTCATCAGCAGGCAGGGAGGCGATGGCGTCGGCGAAGCCCCGCGGCTCGGCGAGACCCTCGGGATGCGGGTAGTCCGAGCCGAACAGCACCTGGCTGGGACCGACCATCTCGGCAAGGGCGACGATGTCCTCTTCGTGGTACGGCGACACGAACACGTGCTGCTTGAGGATCTCGCTGGGCCGGCCCGGGACGTAGCCGCCGAGCCAGGGGCCGTTCCGACCCATGCCCTTCATCTTGTCCATCGCCCGCATCAGGTAGCCGACCCACAGCGATCCGTTCTCGACGCTGATCACGTTGATCCCCGGGAAGCGACCGAAGAAGTTGGCGAAGATCAGCGACGCGACCGTGTCCATGATCGGGCGGTCACCGTAGAAGCACGTCCACTGCAGCGCGCTCTGGAAGTGGGAGGCCGGATTGGCCTCCTCTCCCCACAGCGTCGACATCTTCTGGTTGTAGCCCGACTCGGCGATGTGGAGGCAGACGGGGATGCCCGCTTCTTGCACGCGCGCCCAGAACGGGTCGTAGTGCGGGTCGGCGGGCGAGCGACCGTAGGCCGGCCCGGGTCGCATCGCGATGGCGCGCGCCCCGCGCTCGAGCACCCAGTCGAGCTCTGCGACTGCACGGTCGAGGTCGAGGAGGTTGAGGAGGGGCGGAGCGATGATCCGCCCACGGTGGTCGAAGCCCCAGTCGTCGTCGATCCAGCGGTTGAAGGCGTGGACGTTGGCGTACATCTGGTCGACGTCGTCCTCCATGAAGTGCTCGACGCACACGCCCAGGGTCGGGAAGAGCAGCGCGGTCTCGATGCCCTGGCGATCCATGAGGGCGAGCCGAGCATCCCGCTCGACGTACTCGGGCCGCATCGGCTCCGGCCGACCCGTGTCCCTGGCCTCACCCGAGGACAGGTTCCGGAGCATCTCGCGCAGTCCACCGGGCTTGCCCGCGGTGTCATAGGAGTGGTGGGGCAGAAAGGTGAACGGCTTGTCGCCGACCAGGATCACCTCACGCCCGTCAGCGTCGAGCACCGGTCGGATGGCCTTGTCGGCGTCCTTGGGCCCGATGTAGCGGGTGTAGCAGTCGCGTGGCTCGTAGTAGTGGTTGTCGGCGTCGAACAGCTCGTAGTCGAGGTCGGGCATCGCGCACCTCCGATGGCTGGACGATACTGCGGACATGCCGCCCGATGTCCCTCGACACCCCTGGTGGGAGAACGCCCTCGGACACCCGGCGCCCGCGGTGCTGGACGAGATCCCCTCGAGCGGTGACGACGAGCTCACGCACCTCCTCGGGGACGTGCCGCGCGCTGTCTTCGCCGGGCTCCTCGACGCCGCGCCACCCCTCCCCGCGCCCGCAGCCTGGTGGCTGCTGCACATGGCCGGCTATCACGGTGGGGTGTGGCTGCGCGCCGCCATCGCCCACGCGCAGCCGGAGGCACCGCTCCTGCAGCTCAGCGTCGTGCCGACCGAGGATGCCTTCCGGACCCAGATCGCTGCGGCTACGGACGCGGTCGCGGCCGCGCACCACGAGCCGCTCGAACATCTCGAGGCGCGTCTGCTCACAGTCGAACCTCCCGGGCTCGTCGACACCTTCGGCTACAACGAGGGCTACCTGCGCGAGATCGTGGACCGACCGCCCGAAGGGCTGCACGCGCCGGTCGGGTTCGAGGTGGTCGCGCTGGAACCCGTGCCTCCAGTGCGGGCCGAGCCGGTGGAGGCGGTGCGGGCGGCGGCGCACCGGCGAGGCCGCGAAGTGTGGAGCACCGGCTTGTCGGTACAGGGCTTCACGCAGTCCGAGTACCTCACGCTCTTGCGGTTGAGCGACACGTTCCTGCGCCTCGCGCGCGACGTCACGGTTGCCGCCCTCACCGCGTCGTCGACGGGCGATGCGGTGGGTGCGGAGCGCGTCGGCGTCGCCGACGCCCACCTGGCGTTCTGGCTCGCCTCATACATCAGCGGGCTGCTCGACGGCGGCTGACCGCTCGCCGAGCCGGTCCACGCCACGAACGCAGCTACCAGCTCGTGCCGAAGCGGTCGCGGTGCGTGTGGGCACTCACAGGTTCGCGACGAGGCGGCCCGAGGTTCCGCGCCGGCAGACCGAGCGGGATCACCGCCACCGGCACCACGTGCTCGGGCATCTCCACGATCTCGCGGAGCTCGGTGGCCGCGCCGGTGGTGAGCGTGGTGAGCGCGCTGCCCAAGCCGAGAGCCGTCGCCGCCAGCAGCAGGTTCTGCACGGCGGGGAAGATCGAGGAAGGGATCGTCGCCGCCAGGCCCCGCTCGGTGTCGGCCGCGACCACCACCAGCACCGGTGCCCGGCTCACCCCACCGGTAGCGCCCGCTTCCACATCGGCGAAGAGCCCCGGGGCCAGGCGGCGGCGGGCGAAGTCGCGGGCGCGCTCGTCCCACACGCGACGCGTGAGATCGCCGATGCGGGCGCGGAGCTGCGGGTCGCGCACCACCACGAACTCCCATGGCTGGCGGTTCTCCGCGCTCGGCGCATAGGTGGCTGCCTCCAGGACGAGGCCGATCACTGCGTCGCTCACCGGTCGGTCGGCGAAGGCCCGGTGGGCCCGCTGGGTGCGTACGAGCGAGAAGAAGTCGGGCAGGGGCATGCTCGAGCCGGCTTCCTCCACGACGGGAACCCTAGGTGGGGTGGGCGCCCCGCAGGAGCGAAGGGCGGCGCGAGACTCGACCACCATGACCGCCGCCGACTCCCCCGACCATGAGGGCATCGCCTCCGACCCGGCTCCGAGCATCACGCGCCACGGTGGCACCGACGTACGGGTCGGCATCTTCTCCCTGTCGGCCCGCTCCCCGGAAGGGCTCGATGCCCGCTACCTCGAGTGGCACGGCCTGGACCACCTCCCCGAGCAGCACCGCATCGCGGGGCTGCGCGCCGGCACCCGCTGGGTGTCCACGCCGGCCTGCCGGGCGGCACGGGCCGCCGGCGATGCCCGCTACGAGGCCGTCGACCACGTCGTCAGCTACTTGCTGGCCGAGCCCGTCGACACCGCCCTCGACTCGTTCTTCGCGCTCGGGGCCGACTTGCGCGCCGCAGGTCGGATGCCGCTCCGCCTCCCCCTCGTGGAGCTGGGTGGCTACGAGCTGGCCGGAATGGTGGCCTCACCCGCGGCGCGGGTGGGCGCCGACGTCCTGCCCTGGCGGCCACACCGCGGCATCTACCTGCTGCTCGAGCAGGGCCCTGCGGTGAGCACCGATGCCCTGGTCGGCGTCGGAGGCGTGGCCGGGCTCTGGTCCTACGAGGGCCGGGGCTCTCTGCACCCGAGGCTGGCGTCGACCGAGGGCGCCCGCCTCACGGTGTGCTACCTCGAGGACGACCCACCGGCCATCGCCCAGCGACTGGCGGCGGTGCTGGCCGAGCGATGGACCTCCGGCGAGGTGGTGCCGCTGCTGACAGCCCCGTTCGTCACCGTCGTCCCCTGGCAGTGGGACCGGGCCCTGCCCGCGGGCTGAGGTCACAGCGCGCTCACGACCTCGGCCATGGCGGCAAGCTGCTCGACGTAGTGCTCGACGCTGTGGTGCACGAAGCGGAGGCTGAGCATCGTGGCACCGGCGTCGCGCAGCGATCTGGCGATGACGGCTGCGTCCTCGGGCCGTGCGACCGCGTCGACGGGTCGGAGGTTCTGCAAGACGATCTCCAGCGGACGGTCCCGGCTGTCCCAGGCCGACGTGGGCTGCGCCCTGGCCAGCAGGCGCGAGACGTCGTCGGGCGAGAGCCCGAACGGGCACCAGCCGTCAGCGAGCTCAACAGCTCGACGCAGCGATCTCCCGGTGCGGCCGCCGATCCAGATCGGCACGCGTTCCTGGACCGCGCAGGGGTCGATCACCACCCCGGAGAACCGGTAGTAGGACCCGTGGTAGGCGGGCAGGCGCTGAGACAGCGATGCCCGGAGGGCGCGCAGGTGGTCGTCCGCTCGCGCGCCGCGGTCGTCAAAGGGCGCGCCGAGGAGGTCGAACTCCTCCTCGAGCGAGCCCACGCCCAGCCCGAGCACGAGCCGGCCGCCACAGACACGGTCGAGGGTGCCGTAGCGCTTGGCGATCTCGAGCGGGTGGTGGTAGCCGAGCACGAGCACCTCGGTGGCGAGCCGGATCCGCTCCGTGTGGGCGGCCACGAAGCCGAAGGTGGCCAGCGGGTCCCAGTAGCGGGCACCCCGCACGGCCAGGGCGGCTTCCGGTACGGCAACGTGCTCGCTGCACGTGAGGTGGTCATAGCCGAGCTCGTCGGCGGCCCGGGCGATCCGGACGACGTCATCGATCGTGCCGTCTTGCTCCCACGCCGCGTGGCTGCCGGCCACGAGCGTGACGACCGGCGTCAGGATGCCCAGGCGCAGTCCCGCGCCCCGTGGCTCGCTGATGGGCACCACTGGCTCCTGCGGCGTCACCTCTCGTAGCGCAGCTGCAGGTCGTTCACGCTGCGGAGGACCATGCGCGGCGACCACGTCGGTTCGGCCGCCAGCTCCAGGACGCCGAAGCGTCCGAGCAACCGGCGGAGGGCCACCTCGATCTCGAGCCGTGCGAGGTGGGTGCCGAGGCAAGCGTGGATGCCGGCGCCGAGCTGGAGGTGGTGCACTGCCGAGGGTCGGTCGACCCGCACGAGGTCGGCGTCGTCGCCGAACTCGGCCGGGTCGTGGTTGGCGGCGGCGATGCCGACGTAGATCACGGCTCCCGCCGGGATGGTCCTGGCGTCGAAGCGAAGGTCCTCCATGGCGATCCGCCGGACGAACTGGTTGGGGCCGTCGTAGCGGAGCAGCTCCAGCACGGCGTCTGTGATGAGGGCGGGGTCGGCCCACAGGCGGTCGAGCTCCTCCGGCTGCTCGAGCAGCCCGCGCATCCCGTTCCCGAGCACCGCGGTGGCCGGCTCGTGACCGGCGATGTACAGCGTCTGGAGCTGGGCGATGAGCTCGTCCTCCGTCAGCCGATCGCCATCCTCCTGGTGGTGCACCAGCATGGAGGTGAGGTCGTCGGTGGGCTCGGCCCGCTTCGCCCGCACCTGCGCGCGCAGGTAGTCGCGCATCTCCTCGCCGGCGGCGAGGCTGGCGTCGCGCTGCTCAGCGTCGATGACCGGGTCGAGGCCGAGCGCGACCTGCTGCACCCAGGTGCGGAAGTGGTCCCCGTCCTCGTCGGGGATCCCCATCAGCTCGCAGATCACCATGACCGGCATCGGGTAGGCCAGCTCG
>DAIQBC010000099.1:0-9087 GCA_036781345.1 Acidimicrobiales bacterium
GCTGCCCGTCGACGAGGGTGTCCTCCACGAGGTGCCAGAGGTCGTGCTCGATCGTCGGCTGGTTCTGCGAGGTGGGGGGCACGATCAGCGCATCCGTGATGGTGCCCTCCTCGTCAAGCGTGTAGCGGTGGTAGAGGAGACCCCGCGGTGCCTCGGTGCAGGCCGCTCCGGTGCCCGCCCTCGGCGCCACGACGATCGCCGGGGCGTCGGGCTCTTCGTAGGCATCGATGATGGCGAGGGCCTCCTCGCAGGCCGTCACCACCTCCACGGCCCGAACCACGATGCTGCGGAACGGGTTGCGCACCGGGTGCTCCAAGCCGACCTCGTCGGCGATCTGGGCCGGGGTGCCGCTGAGGCGGTCGCGGTTGATCCACCACCGGGCCAGCGGTCCCACGAGGTACTCGCCGCCGTCGGCGAGGTGGGAGTGCAGCGCGGTGGAGTGCGCGACGTGCTGCTCGGTGAACTCGGCGCCGAACTCGCCGTCGGGAACGTCGAGGCCGCGGTTCGACACCACCCGGCCGTCGAGCACGGCGTAGTCGGTCGGGTGGCGCAGGGACACCGCGTGGTAGTCGTGGGATGCGTCGGGGAAGTCGAACCCCGCCACCCAACGGACGAGCTCGACGGCCAGGTCACGGGCCGCCTCCAGGCGGGGGCGGAAGGCCCGTAGCTCCCGACGGGTGGGTACCCGGTAGAACCCGCCCACCTTCACGTTCACCGGGTGCACCGCCCGTCCGCCCACCAGCTCGAGCAGCTCGTTGCCGATCTTCTTGAGGGCCAGGCCCCGCTCCACTGCAGGGCGGTCGGCGGCGGCCAGGCTGATGGCGTTGGGGTGGCCGAGGAAGTCGGGGGCGTGGAGCATCACGACGTGCAGCGTGTGGCTCTCGATCCACTCGCCCGCGTAGAGAAGGCGCCGCAGGTCGCGCAGGGGTCCGTCCACCTCGACCCCGCAGGCAGCTTCGATCGCCCGGCACGCGCTCATCTGGTAGGCGACCGGGCAGATGCCACAGATCCGCGCCGTGATGTCGGCCGGCTCCGTGTAGCTGCGACCGCGAAGGAACCCCTCGAAGAAGCGGGGCGGCTCGAAGATCCTGAGCTGCACGTCGTGCACGAGCCCGTCGCGCACCTCTACGTAGAGCCCACCTTCCCCTTCGACCCGCGTGAGGGCCTCCACCTTCATTGTGCGGCTCGCCGGCGGCCGGTGGGTCATGGTGCGGCGCTCCCGCCCTCGCGGCGGCCCGGCCGGTCGGACAGCATCACCGGCACCTCATGGCGCCGGCTCTCCTCCCGGAAGGGCGGCGCCCAGCTGTTGAACGTGCGAAACGCCCGCAGAACGTCCGTCTCGCTCATCCCGCAGCCGGTGAGCGCTCCGGCCAGGGCGGCGGTATCCGGGGTCTCCATCGGCCCGAAGCAGCCGTAGCAGCCGCGGTGGTAGGTGGGGCAGAGGGCGCCGCACCCGGCGTGGGTGACAGGGCCGAGGCACGGCGTGCCGTGGGCCACCATCACGCAGACGTTGCCGCGGAGCTTGCATTCGATGCACACGCTGTGGGCCGGGATGCTGGGCTTGCGCCCTCGCAGGTAGGCGTCGATCACCTCGAGCAGCTGGCGCTTGTCGATGGGACAGCCGCGGAGCTCGAGGTCGACGGAGACGTGGTCGGCGATGGCCGTGCTGGTCGAGAGCGTCTCGATGAACTGCGGCTGGGCGTAGACGATGGCCAGGTACTCCTGGACGTCGGCGAAGTTCCGGAGGGCCTGGATGCCGCCCGACGTGGCGCAGGCGCCGATCGTCACGAGGGCCCGGGAGGCGGCTCTCACCTGGCGGATGCGCTCGGCGTCGCCGGGTGTGGTGATCGAGCCCTCCACGAGGGAGAGGTCGTACGGACCTTCCACGTCGGCGGCGCCCGCCTCCAGGAAGTAGGCGATCTCGATCTCGCCCGCCACCGTGAGCAGCTCCTCTTCGCAATCGAGCAACGTGAGCTGGCAGCCATCGCACGACGCGAACTTCCACACGGCGAGGCGGGGTCGGGTCGCCGTGGCACTCATCGGTCGCGCACCTCGAGCAGCTGGGCGGCGGTACCCCAATCGAACACAGGGCCCTCCCGGCACACGAACACCGGACCGATCTGGCAGTGGCCGCAGCTCGCCACCGCGCACTGCATGTTGCGTTCCAGTGACACCTGGATCCTGTTGGACGGGACGCCCCGGGCCAGCAAGGCGGCAGCACAGAAGCGCATCATGATCTCGGGGCCGCACACCACCGCGGTCGTCCGGGCGGGATCGAACCCGGCCCGGTCGATGAGCCCGGTGACGACACCGACGTTGCCGGTCCAGCCCGACGGGGCGGCGTCGACCGTGACCAGCACCTCGAGGTCATCACGCCGCCGCCACTCGTCGAGCTCGTCGGCGTAGAGGAGGGCGTCGGGCGTGCGGGCACCCACGAGCACGGCCACGTGGTCGAAGCGGCCCCGGTCCGCCAGGGCCGCCCGCACGACGGTGCGCACCGGTGCGAGGCCGATGCCGCCCCCGATCACCACGAGGTCCCCGCCCGTCGCGGGCTCGAGAGCCCAGCCGGTGCCGAACGGCCCCCGGAGGCCGAGCATGTCGCCAGGCTGCAGCGCGCACAGCGCACGGGTGGTGGCGCCGACCGCCCGGATGGTGTGGGCGAGGTGGGGCGAACGGCCCGACACCGAGATCGGCACCTCGCCGACCCCGAAGGCCCACAGCATGTTGAACTGCCCGTGGTCGGGGGCGACGGCCGGCTCGTCGACGGGCTCGATGACCAGGGTCACGGTGTCGGACAGCTCCTCCACCCGGTCGACCACGCGGTAGCGGTGGGGGATCATCGCCCGGTCTGGTCCCCGTAGACGTCCAAGAGCTGGCGCCGGGCCCCCTGCAGGTGGTCGATGGCGAGCTGGGCGAACCGCTGCATGAGGCGGTATCCGAGGCCCGTGTCAGCATCGCACTTGCCCCGCAGGCAGGCCCCGTCGATGGCCACCACGCTCACCTCGTCGACGGTGCGGGCATCGAGGTGCCACCGGTAGGGCGGGAACAGCCACGACCACCCGACGAGGGTGCCCGGCCCGGCCGTGCGCACGATCAGCGATCGTCCTCCGGGAGCGGCCACCTCGATGGCCACGTGGCCGCTGCGCACCAGGTAGAAGGTGCTGGCCTCCTCGCCCTCGCGGAACAGGAGGCGGCCCGGACCAAGGTGCTCGTTGTGGCCGCACCCGGCGATCAGGTCGAGGTCGTCGGCGGGCAGGTCGGCGAGGAGGGGGTGCTCGGCGACCAGGTCGCGGATCGTGCGAAGCGACGCCATCACGGCACCTCCGGTGGCTCGGTGCCCTCGGCCTGCGGATCGGAGCGGAGCGCGATCAGCTCCTCGGTCACGTCGATGCCGACGGGGCACCAGGCGATGCAGCGTCCGCAGCCCGTGCACCCGGACACGCCGAACTGGTCGTGCCAGGTGCCGAACTTGTGGGTGAGCCACTGCCGGTAGCGCGACTCGGTGGAGCTGCGGACGGACCCGCCGTGCAGGTAGGAGTGGTCGAGGGTGAAGCAGGAGTCCCACTGCCGCCATCGTTCGGCGTGGTCGCCGGTGAGGTCGGTGCTGTCCTCGACGGAGCTGCAGAAGCAGGTGGGGCACACCATCGTGCAGTTGGCGCAGGTGAGGCAGCGCTGGGCGACGGTGTCCCACCGCGGGTGGTCGAGGGTTGCCGCTAGCAGGCCGGGCAGCCCGTCGGTGTCGACGCGCCGCTCGATGCGCGCCGCCGCCTCCTCAGAGCGCCCCTGCGCGGCCTCGAGGTCGGCGGGCGTGGCCTCGACGCTGGGCACGTCGGCCAGCAGCCGGCGGCCGAGGTCGGAGCCGACCTCCACCACGAAGCGGTGACCGCCGTCGAGGATCTCCGTAAGGGCGAGGTCGAATCCCTCGGTGGCGCGCGGTCCGGTGCCCATGGACGTGCAGAAGCAGGTGCTGGCGGGGTCAGTGCACTGCACTGCCACCACCGTCGCGGCGGCCCGGCGGTGCTGGTAGGTGGGGTCGGGGTGAGCGCTCCGGTCGAACACGAGGTCTTGCGTCTCGATGGCGCGCAGGTCGCACGGCCGAACCCCGACGAACGCCGCGGGAGGCTGGGCGGCCGGCGCGTCCACGGTGAACCCGTCCTCGGTGCGGGTGGAGCGCACCAGCAGGGTGCGAGCGGGGAACAGCTCGGCCTTCCACGAGTGCGGGCCCACGACGTGGCCGAAGCGGGCGTCGTCGTCCCGTCGCACGAGTCGGTAGGAGCCGGGTGCCTGCTCGTCGCCCCACCCGGCCGGCAGGTCGTCGGCGGTGTCGAGCTCGTCGATCACGATGGCGCCGTCGCGCACCAACGGGCCCAGCACGGTGCGCCCGTCGCGCCCCAGCACTTCGACGAGCGCAGCGAGCCCGTCGAGGTCGATCACGACGCTCGTCATGTGCTCACGATCGACGGTGCTGCTCCCGCGGCGGGCATAGGTCCAGTCAACCACGCCCGTGATGTCGCCTCCATCGACGAGGGCTCCTGGGTCGAGGGAGACCCGTCAGGTCAGGAGCTCTTGCCGGGCCGGCGCATGCCAGAGCGAACCCGTCGCCATCCCGACACCGCAGTCGCCTTGAGGATGTCCACCCCCGCATGAACTCCAGGCGGGCGAGGGTGCACGCCCAGCCGCCGCAGGTCGGCGTTGCACGCGTACACCTTGGCGGCCCGGTCGAGATCTGGGGTGTGGAAGACAACCGACAGGGAGATGCTGGGCTCGTCGCCGTTCTCCACCAGGTGCACGGCAGCTGGGGGCACGTACAGGCCGTCGCCGGGCTCGAGCACGTAGGTGATCGGATCGGTGGGGTAGAAGGCGGTGGCGCCATAGGACCCGCTGTAGAACGCCTCGAGGAGCCGGTGCTCCTCCTCGGGGCTCGGGGAGCCGCCGATCGTGAACCGCTTTGTGCCCTGGAGCTGGAAGTACAGGTTGTGCTCATGGTCGATGTGCGCCGGCGTCGTCGCGCCAGGGGCGGAGACGAACACGTACCCCTCCACGCGGTTCCACCCCGCCGGCTGCCCGACCGCCCGGCGCACCTCCTCGAGCAGCGCGGCGAGGAGCCGGCCATAGGCGAGATCCTGCTCGATGTTGAGCAGCGACATCCACGCCCGGCGATCGGCGACGTGTCGCAGCAGGTCGCCGGGGGCAACGCCCTCGACGCGGCCCGGTTGACCGTCGGCGTTCACGGCCTGCTGGTCGGCGGCCATGGTCTCGACGGCGACCCGCGGAAGTCGGTCGGCCAGGTCGGCCAGCTGCTCCGCTGCGAGGAGGGGATGGTCGCTCAGGGCGTGCCGGAAGGCGAACCCTGAGCGACCGCCGTGACGTTCCCACGCGTCGGGCTCGACCTCGGGACGAGCCAACCCAGATCCGCTGCCCACGCCGCTAAGCGTACCCACCCGAGCGTGAGCGGGTTGGGCCCGGTCCGTCGGCGATGGCCTCGGCCAGGATCGCCACCAGCGCGTCGGCGGCTCGGGTGGCGTCGTAGCGCTCGAGCAGTCGAGCCCGCCCGGCGGCCCCCATGGTCGTCCGGAGCGCGGGGTCGTCGATCAGCCGGGTGAGCGCATCGAGCAGGGCGGCGTCGTCGCCCACGGGCAGGACGAACCCGGTCTCTCCGTGGCCCACCATCTCGGGCACCGCCCCGGTGTCGAGCGCCACCACCGGCAGGCCGGCAGCCATGGCCTCGAGCACCGCGTTCGGGGCCTGGTCGATCCCGCTCGGGAAGGCGAACACGGCGCTGGAGCGCAGCAAGGCCCAGAGCCGGTCATCGCCCGGGTGAAGGTCGTTCACCACCTCCACCGCCGGGGTGGGCGGCACGAGGTCGTGGGTGACGAGCCGGAGATCGGCTCGGTCGCGCAGGTGGTCCTGGTGCAGGCGCAGCAGGAGGCGGCCGCCCTTGCGCTCGAGGCTGGTGCCGACGAACGCGATCGTGGGCCGGTCGGCGCCCGTGCCCGGCGCCGCGGGCGGGTCGACAGCGGGCGGGACGATCCCGAACGGCAGCACCCGCACCCGATCCCCGGCAAGGTGGTAGTCGTCGCGCAGCGAACGGGCGACCCACTCGGAGTTGGCCACGACGAGCGTGGCGCTGTCATAGACGCGGCGCTCGAACCACTGGGTGAGCCGGAGCACCCGGGGGGTCCATCGAGTGGGGCTCCGGTAGGGGAGGCGAAAGGCGTTGAGCGCGTTGGTGCTGTCGGACGTGACGACGGTGGGCACCCCGCGCAGGCGGCGGGTGCTGAGCAGCCCGGCGTTCTGCGTGTACAGGTGGACCACGTCGGCCCACTCGAGGGCGGGGTCGAGGTGGCGGGCCACCCAGGCGCTCACACCGAGCTGCCCTCGCAACGGCTGCAGATCGAGGTCGAAGCGCCCGAGGCCCGGCAGGGCAGCCCCCCAGATCCGTCGCGGGAGGTTGGGCGGGGGGACCGACAGCCACCGGGTGGTGATGTCCCGGCGTCCCTCGAACGCGCGCTGTAGGTGGTGGTGCACGGTGGCGTGCCCACCGATGTTCTCGTTGATGAACAGGGCCCTCACGGAGCGGGCTCGCCGCCTCGCGCAGAGCTGTCCGTCCAGCGGCTTCGGGCGCCCCGCAGGGCCTCTCGCACCGGGTGCAGCGCGTGCACGCTGTGGAGCAAGGCCCGCGCCGGGGTCCGCCACGGCCCGTGGGAGCCGGTGATGTCGACGGTGTCGTAGTGGGCGCTGCTCCACCGGCGCTTGTACTCGTGGTCGCCCACGAGCAGGTCGACCGTGGTGATGCCGTTGTCGAGTGACCAGCGGACCACGTCTCGCAGCACGAGGTGCCCCACGGACAGCTCGGCCACCTCGGGTCGGTACCGCCCCACCCAGTCGGCGAGGGTGTCCCCGATGCGAAGGGCGATGTCGAACGCGACGGCCCTTCCGTCGAGGCGGCCGACGAATGCGACGAGCTGCTGTCGTGCAGCGGCGGTGGTGAGCGCTTCCACCGCGAAGGGTGCGTGCGGCCCCCGGAAGATGTGGTGGCGCGGCTGGGCTGCCTCCGCCTCGTCGCAGACCTCCGTCACCTCGGGGAGGACGCGGACGAAGTCGGCGGGGTCGGTCACGACCTCCACCGCGAACGACGAGCCCCGGGCGGCGACCGCCCGGTCGTAGCGCGGGAGCTTCTTGCGAAGGTTGCTCCGGTCGGCCAGCAGCTCGTCCACGCTGGACAGATTCGAGAGGTCGAGGATGGGACACAGGTCCACCACGTGGAGGTCGGTGCGCCAGCCTGTCGACCGACGCAGCTCCAGCAGGCCGACCCCATCGCCGCGGCACTCCGACAGGTCGAGGAGCTGGGCCCTGTCGGCGAGGGCGTGCCAGACGGCCTCGGCGGCGGCCGGCACATCGGGCCGGCTCACGACCTCCGCGACGCTCCCCAGTCCGGTGCCGAGCCAGCGGGCGACGCGAACCCCGGCCAGTCGCCGAAGGTGAAAGGGGCCGACGGCGAGGAGCTCACCGGAGCGGCCACGGACGGCGATCACGAGCAGCTCGCCTTGGCCCGCGTGGCGCCACCAGCTCAGGGCCATGGCGGGGAGCGCGAACGGGGTGCGCCCGTAGGCGACGGCGAGCGCGTCCCACTCGGGTTCGATCGCTCGGGCCGCGTCGGTGGAGGTGAGGATCTCGACCCCGCCGATCTGCACCGTCACCCCTGCCGCCTCCTGTGTCGGCTGACTGTTCTACCAGTGTCCGGCGCGCCACCTCTTCAGCGCGGGGGGCCGGGCAGGAACGCGTTGGTGCGGGCGACGTAGTCGGCGTAGGCGGGCTTGCTGCGGGCCATCCGGCGCTCGAGGAGGGCGACGCCGGACACACGGAGGAGCAGGAACGTCATGAGCGCCGGACCCACCGCGGTCCACCAGCCGCCGACCTCGGCGGCGATGAGCCAGAGACCCCACCACTGCGTGGCATCACCGAAGTAGTTCGGATGGCGGGTGTAGCGCCACAGGCCTCGGTCCATGACGGTGCCGGCGTGGCTCGGATCGGCCTTGAAGCGCGCCAGCTGGAGGTCGCCGACCGCCTCGAAGGCGAAGCCGACCAGCCACACGACCAGGCCGAGGCCCGCGAGGACGCCGAGGTCATCGGTGCCGTCCACGCCGATGAGGAGCGGCAGCGACACCACCCAGGCCAGCAGCCCCTGCAGCAGGAACACCGTCACGAGGCTCTTGACCGGGAAGGCCGGGCCTTGGCGGCGGCGCATGGACTGGTAGCGCGGGTCTTCCCCGTGGCCCCAGTTGCGCCAGGTGATGTGGCCGGCCAGGCGCAAGCCCCAGGCGGTGACGAGCACGAGCACGAGGGTGCGCCGGGCGCCGCTGGGCGCGTCGACCGTGGCGGCGTAGGTCCAGCCCGCGGCGACGAACAGCAACGACCACACCGAGTCGACGATGCTGGCGTTGCGTCGCATGAGGCTCACCAGCCACGTGCCCACCACGATGGCGACGAGCACGGCGAGGCCGGCCAGCCACGCGCCGAAGTCCAGCTCAGCCATGCACTTCGCCTCCCGTGGGTGCACCACTGTGCCCGACGGTCCCGCGAAGGGGGTCGATCACGGCCGGGCCCCCGTGCGGCCGAGCGCTTGCGCGGCCAGCTCGGCTCCGACCTGCAGCGCGCCCGTGGGCTCGACGCCTCGCAGCACGGCGTCGATGATGCCGGCGTCGAAGGCGTCACCCGCCCCGACGGAGTCGACCACCGCGATGGCCACCGACCGGGTCTGCCAGGTCCTGGTGCCGTCCTCCCACGTCGCCCCCGCGGCGGAGTGCTTGGTGACCAGGGCACCCACGCGACCCGCCACAGCCGCCCGGCCCCCGAGCACGGCCAGCTCGTCGTCGTTGGCGAGGAGCACTGAGCACCCCTCGATCCATTCGAGGAACCTGGTCGGGCCCACCGATCGCAGGGGCGCGGCGCTGGAGGCGTCGACCGACCAGCGCGCGCCCGACGACCGGGCCCATTCGGTGGCGGCAAGGCCGGCGGCTCGCGAGCCCTCGCCGAGCAGGGCGTAGCCCGATAGGTGGAGCCACTGGACACCGCCTTCGAGCGCCG
>DAIQBC010000100.1:0-9057 GCA_036781345.1 Acidimicrobiales bacterium
CAGGATCTGGCTCAGAAGACCGTTTGTGTCAGGGTCCGGCTCGGCCGGCTGGGCGGTCGCCTCGTTCCAGTCGTTGATCGAGAGCACCCACGGAGCTGCCCCCTCGACGTGGGGGATCGCTTCGTCTTCGGCTACCACCAGAGTTCGCGGGTGGGCCGCCAGCAGCGCCCGCAGCTGCTCCTCTCCCGCCCGGTAGTTCAGCGGCAGGAAGGGCACCCCGGCCCAGGCGCTGGCGAAGAGGGCGATGGGGAAGGCCTGGTCGTTGGTGCCCACGTAGGCGAGGTGGCGCGCGCCATGGCCACGGAGGACCTCGGCACCGGTGCCGGCGCGTTCGTGGAGCTGCTTGTAGGTGAGCCCGTGGTCGGCGGTGCCCACGGCGAGTCGGTCGGCGAGAGCCGACACGATCATCTCCAGCAGCATCAGCACCGTCATCGCCTCAGGCCTCCCGCGTGAGCAGCATGGCCCCGGCGATCGGGCCGCCGCCGTTGCCGACCGCGGCCACCTCCACACCGCTCTGCACCTGACGCTCCCCGGCTTCACCCCGGAGCTGGAGGCAGGCTTCGTGGATGAACCCGAACCCGTGCAGCCGGCCAGCCGAGAGCTGCCCGCCGTGCGTGTTGAGCGGGAGCTCGCCGTCGAGCGCGATGCGTGCCCCGCCCTCGACGAACGGGCCCGACTCCCCCTTCCCACAGAACCCCAGCGCCTCGAGCCACACCATCGAGAGGAAGCTGAACCCGTCGTAGAGCTCAGCCACATCGACGTCGGCCGGCGTCAGGTCGGTGCGGGTCCAGAGGTGGGCGCCGGCGTCGCGAGCGGCCATGGTCGTCATGTCGTCGAACTGGTCCCACGACGGCCGGCCCCGCAGCGCGGTGCCCACGGCCTCGACGCGCGCGACCGGGTGATCGACGTCGCGGGCGTGCTTGGCATGGGACACGACCACCGCGGTGGATCCGTCAACCGGCGCATCGCAGTCGAACAGGCGGAAGGGCGTGGTGATCATGCGGGCGGCGAAGTAGTCGTCGATGGTCATCGGGTCGCGGTAGACGGCCTTGGGGTTGAGCCCGGCGTTGCGACGGGCGTTGATGGCGATCATGGCCAGCTGCTCGGGCGTGGTGCCGTACTCGTGGAAGTGGCGCTGCGCGTTGATCGCCAGCCAGTTGGCCGCTGAATAGGCCCGGAAGGGGATGCTCCACTGCATCTGGCCCCCCACCCCACCGCCGCCCCCACCACCGATGCCGATGCCCTGGCGACCGCCGCCGCCCTGGGCCGACCCTTCGGTGACGGTGCGATACACGAGCACGTGGCGGGCCAGGCCAGCTCCCACCGCCAGGACCGCGTTGACCACGGCGGCCAGCTGCCCAGCACCTTCGATCCCACCGGTGTGCCAGCTGACCTCGAGCCGCAGAGCGTCTTGCACCTCCGGCGTGCCCGGCCCGGAGAAGGCCGCCCCGCCTCCACCTCCACCGGGATAGGTGGCGATGCCGTCGATGTCGGCGACGGTGAGCCCGGCGTCGGCAATGGCCTCCAGCGACGCTTCGATCGTGAGGTCGAGGCCGCTGCGGTGGAGACGCCGGCCCACGTCTGACTGCCCGATGCCGGAGATCACCGAGCGCCGCTCGAAGTCGGTCATCGATCGGCGCGCTCGAAGAGGGGGAACCACACCGGGTCGCGGTGGTCGAAGGCGACTCGCACGGGCATGCCGATGTGCACCTCGTCCACGGCACACCCGACGATGTTGGTGGTGAGGCGCAGACCCTCCCGTTCAGGGAAGGTGACGACCGCGATCACATACGGCTCCGTGGAGCCGTCCCACGACTGGTGGTTGACCGTGAAGGAGAACACCTCCGCGTCGCCGCTGACCGGCTCGGGGGCCAGGTCGGTCCCACCGCAGGCCGGGCAGCGAGGCAGCGGCGGGTGGAGGTACTCGCCACACCCCTGGCAGCGCAAGAACCGGAGGCGCCCGTCCTCCCCGGAGGTCCAGAAGAAGCGGTTGTCGTCGTCGAGCGCCGGCAGCACCCGGAACGGCGCGTCGCTCAAGCCCTCTTGCCCATGCGCTCGGCCAGGGTCATGGCCGTGACGATGCCCTCGTCCTGGAACTTGCCGGTGCCATGGCTCACCGGCGTGGTGTCGACGTCGGTGGCCTGGGCGCGCAGCGCTCCCACGGTCGCCTGCTCGCGGGGGATGTGCGAGAAGGGGTCGTAGGAGAAGTTCCGCATGGCGTTGAGGTGGGTGATCTTGTTGATGTCGTCGTCGGGCAGCCCGGCGAGGTACTTCATCGCCAGCTCGGGGGCGTTGGGCCACGTGGAGTCGGAGTGCGGGTAGTCGCACTCCCAGTGGATGTGGTCGCCGTTGAGGTGGTGGCGCACCTCCATGCCCACGGCATCGTCGATGAAGCAGGTGAGGATGTGCTCGTTGAACACCTGGCTCGGCAGCTTGTCGCCGAAGTCCTGGTTCGTCCACGCCTTGTGGTGCTGGTACACGTAGTCGATCCGCTCGAGGAAGTACGGCACCCAGCCGATGCCGCCCTCCGACAGAGCGATGCGCAGGTTGGGGAACTTGCGGAACATCGGCGACCACACCAGATCCGCCGCGCACTGCACGATGTTCATCGGCTGGAGCGTGATCAGCGTGTCGATCGGGGCGTCGATGGAGGTGATCACCGTCTCCGACGACGACCCGATGTGCAGGCAGACCACGGTGCCGGTCTCCTCACAGGCGGCGAGGAACGGGTCCCAGTGATCCGTGTGGTAGCTGGGCATCTTCAGCTTCGACGGGTTCTCCGAGAAGGTGACGGCGTGGCAGCCCTTGTCGGCCATCCGCCGCACCTCGGCCGCCATCAGCTCCGGATCCCAGATCGGGGGAACCGCCAACGGGATCATCCGACCGGGGTGGGTGCCGCACCAGTCCTCGACGTGCCAGTCGTTGTAGGCCCGCAGCAGCTCGATGGCGATGTCCTTGTCATCGCAGGTGGAGAACAGCTGGCCCGTGAACCCAGCCAGGCTGGGGAAGTTGAGCGAGCCGAGCACGCCGTTGACGTTCATGTCGCGGATGCGCTCGTCGATGTCGTAGCAGCCCGGACGCATCTCCGAGAACGCCAGCGGGTCGAGCCCGTACTCCTCCGGCACCCGACCGGCGACCGCGTTGAGACCGACGTTGGGGAGGGCGGTGCCCTCGAACATCCAGACCTCGCGCCCGTTCTCGAGCACCTCGATGAAGGGCGCGCGGGCGGCGGCCTTGGCCGACAGCCGGCCCTCGAAGAGATGAGGAGGCTCGACCACGTGATCGTCCACGCTCACCAGGATCAGATCGTCGACCTGCATCGTGTCCTCCAAGCTGGATGTGACGGCGCTGTTAGATTAGACGCGATGGACGGCACCCGCGTCGTGCGGCGACCTCCCTTCGGGAGCAACCCGCACGTGGGTGAGCGAGGCAACGACACGCGGCGACGCATCTTGGCCGCCGCCATCGACGTGTTCGGCCGGGTCGGCTTCAACGATGCCCGGGTCGAGCTGATCACCCAGGAGGCGGGGTGCTCGCGCCCGGCGTTCTACCAGTACTTCTCCAGCAAGGACGACGTGTTCTGGAAGCTGGCCGGCCGGCTCGGCAAGGAGATGGTGGAGCTCGGCGACCGGCTCCCCCCGGTGACCCCCGATGCCGATGGCGTTGAGGCGCTGGGCGGCTGGATCGACGACCTCGTCACGCTCTACTCGGCCTACTCACCGGTGTTCTCGGCCTTCCAGGCTGCCAGCCGCGACCACCACCACATGGCTCGGGGCTCGCGCACGATCAACGATCGCCTCGGCAACGCGATGCTGCGCGCCTTCGGGGAAGGCGCCCCGTCTGCTCGGCGCGTCACGGTGGCGACGGCGGTGGTGGCTGTGCTGATCCGAGGCAGCTTCTACTGGGAGTCGACCCCCGGGGCGCTCGATCGAGGCGCCCTCGTGGAGGGTCTGGCGCAGCTCGTCCACCGGGTCTTCTTCGGCCCGATCGCCGGCGTGAACCTCGATCCGAGCCCGGCGACGCTGCGCCGGGGGCCTCCACAGGCCCAAGCGCCGATCAGCTCCGACGGCCACCCGCTCGACGGCCGCACGCGTGGCGAGCAGACGCGGCGGCGGCTGCTCGACGCGGGTAGCAAGGTGCTGCCGGCCCGCGGCTACCACGACGCTCGGGTGGACGACATCGTGGCAGTGGCCGGCGTCTCCCACGGCAGCTTCTACCGCTACTTCGACAACAAGGATCACTTCTTCCGGGTGCTCGCCGAGGAGGCCAGCACCCCGATGATCGATCTGCTCCAAGGGTTCCCCATCACCAGTGGTCAGACGGCGATAGCCCGGTGGCTCGACGAGTGGTTCACCGCCTACGAGAGCAACGGCGGCGTGATCAGCGCCTGGCAGGAGATGCACGCCTCCGCACCGGAGCTGGTCGTCTTCTCCCAGCAGGTGGCCGCGTCGGTGCTTGCCCACCTGGTGCGCGTGCTCGAGGCACGCGGCTTCTTCGACCCCGTCGTGGAGGCCGTGGCCCTCCTCGCTCTTGTCGAGCGGGTGCCCCACAACGTGTTCACCTTGCAGCTCACCAAGCCGGCTGACGCCATCGATGCCATGGTGACGATCGTGCAGCGCGGTTTCACCGGCCTCGGACCCCACGGGGCCCCGTAGTGGACTTCGAGTTCACCGACGACCAGCTCGAGCTGCGCGACAACGCCCGCACGGTGCTCGGATCGGCCTGCCCGCCTTCGCTGGTGCGCGATGTCCACGAAGGCCGCGCCACAGGCGACGAGCTCTGGTCCACGCTCGTCGCCCTCGACTGGCCGGCGATCGGCACCGCCGAGGCGCACGGCGGCCTCGGCCTCGGCTACGTCGAGGTCGGCATCGTGGTCGAGGAGCTGGGCCGAGCGGTGGCCCCATCGCCCTTCCTCGCCTCAATCACCCAGCTGGCCCCCCTGCTGCGCGAGGCCGGCGCCCACGATGCGCTCGAACGTGTGGCCGGAGGTGCCTGCACCGGCAGCCTCGCCGTGGCCGAGAACGGTCGGTGGGCACTGGCCGACACCAACGCCACGGCGCGGCCCGAGGGGTCAGGCTGGGTCCTCTCCGGCACCAAGTCGCACGTGATGGACGGCACCACCGCACAGGAGATCGCCGTGGTGGCCCGCCTCCCGGGCACGAGCGGTGACGACGGGCTGGGTGCGTTCCTCGTCCCGGCCGGCTCCGTCACGGCCACGTCGCTCGCGGTCATCGATCCCACGATGCCGCTCGCCTCCGTGGTGCTCGACGGCGTGGAGGTCGAGGCGAGCCGGGTGCTCCTCGAGCCGGGCGATCCGCGCAGCTCGGGCGCGCTGCAACGCACCCTGGATGAGGCCACCACTGCGATGGCACTGTCCACCGTCGCCACGTGCCGCGCCATCTTCGAGACGACGCTCCAGTACGCAAAGGACCGTGAGCAGTTCGGCCGCCCCATCGGGTCCTTCCAGGCCCTCAAGCACCGTCTCGCCGACATGTACCTGGCCGTGGAGCGGGCCAGCTCGCTGGCCTGGTTCGCTGCTCTCACCATCGCCGAGGATGACGAGCGCAGAGCGGCGGCGGTGTCGATGGCCAAGGCAGCCGCCGGCGACTGCCAGCGCCTGGTTGCTGGCGACGGGCTCCAGCTCCACGGGGGCATCGGCTTCACCTGGGAGAACGACCTGCACCTCTGGCTGAAGCGAGCCAAGTCCGGCGACCTGCTCTTCGGCACGGCGGCCACCCACCGCGCCCGGCTCGCGCACCTCCTAGGGCTGGCGGCATGAAGCTCCGCTTCGACGCCTCGGTGGAAGCGTTCCGCGCCGAGCTCCTCGAGTGGCTGGCCGCCAACCGGCCAGCCCCGGAGGAGATGGCGGCCGATCCGTCGGTGTCCACCGGCCACGCTCCGGCCTGGGCCCGCCGCTGGACCCGCACGATGTTCGATGCGGGTTGGCTCGTGCCGGGCTGGCCGCCCGAGCTCGGGGGCCGCAACGCGGGGCCGATCGAGACGCTCGTGTACATCGAGGAGCTGGCCAAGGCACGGGTGCCCCGCACCACCAACGTCCAGGGGCTCGGCATCGTGGCCCCGTCGATCATCGACTACGGCAGCGAAGCCCAGATCCGCGACTACGCCATGCCGATCCTGCGCGGCGAGGCCACCGCCTGCCTCGGGATGAGCGAGCCCGGGGCGGGCAGCGACCTCGCCTCGCTCAGCACGCGGGCCGTGCTCGACGGCGACCACTTCGTGATCAACGGCCAGAAGGTGTGGACGTCGGGAGCCAACTACGCCGACTTCTGCTTCCTCTTTTGCCGCACCGACCCCGACGTGCCCAAGCACAAGGGCATCAGCATCGTGCTCGTCGACATGAAGACGCCGGGCATCACGGTGCGCCCGTTGCCCGAGATCATCCGCCCCGAGCACCCCGACCTCAACGAGGTGTTCTTCAGCGACGTTGTCGTCCCCGCCGAGAACCTGGTCGGCGAGATGAACAACGGCTGGGCCATGGCCAACGGCTCCCTCGCCCACGAGCGGGGCATGGTGTGGGTGGGCGCAGTGATGGGCCTGGAGGAGGCGTTGGAGAAGCTGTTGCACGATGCACCGCGGCTCACTGCGCCGATGACACCCGACGAGCGGGCGGTGGCCATCGATCAGATCGTCCGGCTGGCCATCGACACCACCGCGGCTCGCTGCCTCGGGTACCGGGGCTTCGCCAAGCTCGCCAGAGGCGGGAGCGCACCCGAGCAGGCGCTCATGAAGGTGTTCGCCAGCGAGACGCGCCAGCGCATCGCGCTGGTGGCCGCGGAGATCCAAGGGGCCACCTCCGTGGAGGTGGGGTCGGTCGGCATCGACGGCCACCTCAGCGTGGACGAGCCACAGGGCACCTGGCTCGAGCAGTACTTCCACTCCTTCGCCAACACCATCTCGGCCGGCGCCTCGGAGATCCAGCGCAACATCATCGCCGAGCGCGTCCTCGGCCTTCCCCGTGGCTGAGTCGATCGCTGCGCTGCTCACGTCGCGGGCCCATGACCACAGCGGCGGGATCCGCACCGACGATGACGCGTGGACCTGGTCCGAGATCGTGGCCGAGTCGGCCGTGCGGGCGGCCCTCTTCGATGAGCTCGATGTCTCGGGGCGGCACGTCGGGGTGCTGCTGGAGAACATCCCGGAGTACGTGTTCCTCCTCGGTGGAGCCGCCCTCTCCGGAACGGTCGTGGTCGGCATCAACCCCACCCGGCGGGGCGACGAGCTCGCTCGCGACATCCGGCACACCCACTGCGCGCTCGTGCTCACCGAGACCGCGCACGCACCCCTGCTCGACGGCCTCGACCTCGGTGCCACCGTGCAGGTGGTCGACACGCCGGCCTGGGCCGGACGGGTGGCCGCCCACCGCGGGGCTCAGCTCCCGACCACGGTCCCCGGACCGGACGCGCTGTTCCTGCTCATCTTCACGTCTGGCTCCACCGGCGCGCCCAAGGCCGTGCAGATGAGCCAAGGACGGGCGGCCCGCACCGCAGCGAACGGCGCAGCCGGGTTCACGGCCAGCGACGTCCTCTACTGCGCCATGCCGCTGTTCCACGGCAACGCGCTGCTCGCCAACCTCTTCCCGGGCCTGGTCTCCGGGGCGACGGTGGTGCTCCGACGGCGCTTCTCCGCCTCGGCCTTCCTGCCCGACGTCCGCCGTCACGGATGCACCTACTTCAACTACGTGGGGCGCGTCCTCTCGTACATCCTCGCCCAGCCCGAGACCCCCGACGACGCCGACAACCAGCTGGTGTTCTGCCTGGGGTCGGAGGCGTCGCCGCGCGATCGCAGAGAGTTCCGCCGACGCTTCGGCTGCCTCGTGGTCGAAGGCTACAGCTCCAGCGAAGGCGGTGTGGTCATCCAACCCTTCCGCGGCATGCCGACGGGCGCCCTCGGGCGACCGGCGGACGGGGTCGACGTCGTCATCCTCGACCCCGCCACCACCATCGAGTGCCCGCGCGCCCGGTTCGACCCCGAGGGTCGCCTGCTCAACGCGGCCGAGGCGATCGGCGAGATCGTGAGGCGGGACGGGCTGGGCTCCTTCGAGGGGTACTACGCCAACCCCGACGCCGACGCGGCGCGCGGGCGCTACGGGTGGTACTGGACCGGCGACCTCGGCTACCGGGACGACAAGGGCACCTTCTGGTTCGCCGGCCGGGCAGCCGACTGGTTGCGGGTCGACGGGGAGAACTTCGCCGCCGGACCGGTGGAGGGGATCCTCGCCCGCCTCCCCGGGGTGTCCGCCGTCGTCGTGTACGCGGTGCCGGATCCCATCAGCGGTGACCAGGTGATGGCTGCGCTCGAGCTCGACGCAGGAGCGACCTTCGACCCGGCCGGGCTGGCGGCGTTCCTCAGCGCCCAGCCCGATCTCGGCACCAAGTGGGCGCCCCGCTTCGTGCGGCTGGTGGACGCCATCCCTCTGACCGCCACCGGCAAGGTCGACCGTCAACCGCTGCGAGCCGAGCGCTGGGACACGACCGATCCGATCTGGTGGCGCCCGGGGTGGAGCGACGGGTACCGCCGGCTGCTGCCAACCGACGTCGTCGAGCTGCGCCGGGCCTTCGCCGATGCCGGCCGGGAAGGGATGCTCACATGAGGTTCGCCATCACCCATCCACTGGTCACCCACCCGTACCACCCCGATCTGGTCACGGGCGCCGGGATGGCGTCGGTGGCCACCGCGGCGGAGGCCGCCGGCTTCCACGGGTTCGGCCTCACCGACCACCCGGCACCGTCGCACCGGTGGCTCGAGGGGGGCGGCCACGACGCCCTCGATCCCTTCGTGGCCCTCGGCTACGCGGCCGCGACCACAACCACGCTGCGGCTGATCCCCAACATCGTCGTGCTCCCCTACCGCAACCCGTTCGTGGTCGCCAAGGCTGCCGCCACCCTCGACGTGCTCTCCGACGGTCGCTTCACGCTGGCGGTGGGAGCCGGCTATCTCAAGAGCGAGTTCGCTGCCCTCGGAGTTGACCACGCGGAGCGCAACGCCCTCTTCGACGAGGCCATCGACACGATCAAGGCGGTGTGGACGAGCGACAAC
>DAIQBC010000101.1:0-9031 GCA_036781345.1 Acidimicrobiales bacterium
CGCCAGGTGCGCATCGCCCGCCCCGCTGAGGAGGTGTGGGCGCTGGTGGGCGACCCGGCGCGCATCCAGGAGTGGTTCCCCGGGATCGTGTCCTCCACGGTCGAGGGCACGTCGCGCGTGATCGTCACCGGTAGCGGCCTGCCCATGCCCGAGGAGATCCTCACCAACGACCCCTTGCAGCGGCGCTTCCAGTACCGGATCACGGTGCCGATCTTCAAGGAGCACCTGTCCACCCTCGACGTGCTCGACCTCGACGACGGCACCTGCCTCGTCGTCTACAGCGCCGATGCCGATCCCGCCACCATGGCCCTCGTGATCGCCGGCGCGGCCGGCGCCGCCCTCGAGCACCTGCGCACGATGATGGAAGGAGCCACCTGATGGGCCGCAAGATCCTGCTCGTCACCACCGACCAGCAGCGGTACGACACCCTCGGCTGCAACGGCGGAACCCTCGCCCGCACGCCGGTGGTCGACGCGCTGGCGGCCAGCGGCATCCGCTACGAGCGGGCCATCCCCCAGTCGGTCGTCTGCATGCCCTCGCGGGCCACCATCCTCACCGGGCAGCACCCCACCACCCACGGCGTGTGGATGAACGGCGTCCCGCTGCCAGTCGATGCCCCGTCGGTAGCCCACCTGCTGCACTCCAAGGCTGACTACCGCACGGCGCTGATCGGCAAGGCACACTTCGAGCCCTTCGTCGACCCGTTCCTGCGCTTCACCGAGAACGCCCTCGCCGTCGGTGGCACCACGCCACCCGGTGGCACTCACCGCGGCTTCGAGCACCTGGAGTTCGCCACCCACGGTGCCGCTGGCTCGCTCCACTACGCCCGCTGGCTGCAGGCCGAGCACCCCGAGGCGGCCGGGATGTTCTACGCCGCCATCGACGGCGAGCTGCAGGTGAACGCCGCCGGGGGTGGCGACACCAACGCGCCACAGGTGAAGGTCAACGAGGTGCCGCGCGAGTGGTACCACACCGATTGGGTGGCCGATCGAACGATCGCCTGGCTCGACTCGCTCGATGCCGACGACGACTGGTTCTGCTGGATGAGCTTCCCCGACCCCCACCACCCGTGGGACCCGCCGCAGTCAGAGGTGGGCCGGGTCGACTGGCGCGACGTACCCCTGCCGGCGGGCTACCCGGAGACGGCGGCCGAGCGAGAGGCGATCCTCGACGGCAAGCCTCGCCACTGGCGCCTCTGGTACGACGGCACGCTCGTGTCCAACTTCGAGGCCCCCGCCCAGTGGGTGCCGGCCACCCTCACGGCCGACCAGGTGCGCGAGATCAACGCCCGCAACGCGGTGGAGTGCGAGCTGATCGACGAGGCACTCGGCCGCGTGCTCGCCGCCGCCGCTGCCCGCGGGTGGGACGACGACCTCGACGTGATCTTCACCACGGACCACGGTGAGCTCCAGGGCGACTTCGGCCTCATGTTCAAGGGTCCGTACCACGTCGACGGCCTGATGCGGCTGCCTCTCATCTGGCGCCCGGCCGCCAACGCCGCCGTGGCACCGGCCGTGGTGACGACCCCCGTGGGCCTGGTGGACCTGGCGCCCACCTTCTGCTCGATCGCCGGCGTCCCGCCCGGCGACTGGATGCAGGGCGGGGTGCTGCCCGCCGCCGACGGCCACGGCCCCGAGCACGTGCTCACCGAGTGGGACAGCGAGCTGTTCGGCGTCGACGTGCACCTGCGCACCATCACCCGCGACCGTTGGGTGTGCACCGCCTACAAGCCGGGCACGGTGCACGACGGCACCGAGGGCGAGCTCTACGACCTCGTCGACGACCCGCTGCAGCGCCACAACCGCTGGGACGATCCCTCGCAGCGCTCCCTGCGCGATGACCTCGTTGCCGACCTCTGGGACAGCCAGCCACCGGTCCATCAGCCTCGGCTCCAGGTCGAGGCGCCGGTGTGACCTGGCGCTACGAGGACGGCGGCCCGCGCCGCACCCAGACCGTTCCCGGCGGGCTCGGGATCGGTCCCGGCGACCGGCTGGAGGTGACCACGCGCGTCGCCCCCGCCGTGACCATGGTCGTGAGCCGTGAGGCCGGCGAGCTCTATCTCCTCCGGCACGCGCCGGGTGCCGACGGCTTCGCCCTCGTGGAGCAGATCGACCCGCACACGCTCGAGCCCATCGCCACCTCCCCCGAGCTGCCCGGCGGGCCGACCTGGCCGGGTGGGATCGGTGCCCACGACAACGGCTCGCTCCACGTCGTGTTCGGCAACCACGCCCACCGGCTGAGCCCGGCGCTCGAGGTGCTGGCGTCGCGCGAGCTGCCTCGCCCGCTCCCCTACAACAGCTTCGTCACGGTCCCCGACGGCCACCTGGTGACCAAGGACTTCAGCGGCTCGCGGCCCGGTGTGCCGATCGCCGCCGAGGACCGACAGCCGTGCGAGCTGGTGGTGCTCGACCCCGACGAGCTCGAGATCGTGACCCGCCTGGTCCTGCCGGAGCCGTCCATCGCCCGGCTCTCCGCCGATGGCGACGACATCTACGTGGTAGGCGACACGAGCCTCCTGCGCGTGCGATGGGACGGCTCGTCGCTGCGCCTCGACGAGTCCTTCGCAGCGCGCTACCGCACGCTCGAGGGCCAGACCTACGGCTGGGACTGCGTGATCACGGCGGGCGCGGCGTGGTTCCTCGACGACGGCGATGGCACGATCGGCTTCGCCAACGCCGGCACGCTGCGAGGCCAAGGCATCTCCACCGCGCCGCTGCACCTCGTGCGAGTCGACCTCACCACCAGCGAGGTCACCCTCACGGAGATCTGCGGCCGCCCCGGCGGTCTCATCGCCAACCCGCCCGTGGTCGACGAGGCCCGCGGCGTGGTGGTCGGCTACGACAGCGGCAACGGCGTGCTGGCCGCCTTCGACCTCGACACCCTCGCCCCCCGTTGGCGCCGCGAGCAGGACCATGGCAGCCACCTCGTGCTCTACGAGGGCACCGGCGAGCTGGTCACCGGCGACGGGGTCGACGTCGTGGTGCTCGACGTGGCCACCGGCCGCGAGCTGGCCCGCGCCGACAGCGGCGGCGGCATGCAGTCGGTGCTGTTCCCCACACCGGGTGCCGAGCGCGACGTCTACGTCTGCACGATGCTCGCGGTGTCCCGGGTGGCTGTCACCACCTGAGCCCGGGCCAGGGCCATGATGCGGCGGTGCGGCCGAGTCGCCGCGCTCGCACGGCACCGAGGAGAACACATGACCGCTCAGGCCCTGCCGCCGCAGCACCACCCTGTCGTCATCGCCCACCGGGAGAGCCGGGCCGCCAGTGCCCAGCTCCGCGTGGCCGATGCTGTCACCGGCTTCGCCGGCTCGATGCCCTTCGTCTACGTGCACGCCGTGGGCTTCGCGCTGTGGATGCTGCTCGTGGAGTCCGACCCGTGGCCGAAGCTGACGCTGATCGTCTCGCTGGAGGCGATCTTCCTGTCGACCTTCGTGATGATCGGGCAGAACCGTCAGGCTGCGTTCCAGCAGGCGAAGGCCGACCACGACTTCGTGGAGGAGGAGATGGAGCTCAAGGCCAACACCGAGCTCACCCGCGCCGTCCACGCGCTGGCCACCGAGATCCACGCCCAGATCGTGACCAAGCCCGCCGGCTGATCGCTGCGAGCCGGCTCAGCCGCCGCCCTGGCCCTCCGGTGGCAGGTTGTCCCACGTGGCCTTGGCGCCGCTGTGGCCGACATCGATGATCGTCCACGTTGCGCCCGCGCAGGTCACGAGAGCAGCGACTGCGAGCACGGCCGTGATGCGAGACGCAGACAGCCCCGGGCGTCGCCGCTGCAGCTCACCGCTGGCCGCGACCCCCGCCGCCACGACCGTGACACCGATGGCCCACGGCAGCACGGTGGTCCCCTGTTCGGCATGGTCCTCGACGAGCTGTGTCTCCTTGACCCGCTCCTTCAGCGACTCGCCCGAGCCTTGGGCGATCGCCACGGCACCTGTAGCGGCGAGGGCGAGGACGAACGCAAGCAGCGCGTAGTGCTTGCGGAACCTCGGCACGAGGGCCGTGATGAACGTGCCGAGTGCCGCCAGCGGCAGCAGCACCACCGCGGCGTGGACGACGAGGGGGTGGGCTGGCAGCCCGAACAACGACTGGAGCTCCATGCATGTGCCTTTCGACAGACGCTCCGGGGAGCGCGGGCGGGGGGGGTTGGCCTGGACGAGCCCATCCTGCGACCGCACGGTGCGATCGACCAGGGTCCAAGGTCCCGAGGTGGTTTGCCGGAGGCTAGTGCCGCACGCGACACCGCGAGCCCATCGCCTGGCAATCGTGCCTACCACCGGCGACGATGCCAGTCCCAGGCTGATCGAGGTAGACGAGAGGAGAGGCGGAGGATGCGCGATGTGCTGACGGCGAGTGGCGTCGACCAGCCGGCACCGCTCGATCTCGTCGCCGCTGGCCGTCAAGCGGTCAGCGAGGTGCTCGCCCACCTGGGCTCGACCGACGCCGGAATCACCACGGCCGAGGCGAATGGACGGCATGCGGCCCTGGGGGCCAACGTCCTCGCCACCCACCGCGTGACCGCGCTCGGCGTGCTGGTCCGCCAGCTGCGCAATCCGCTCCTGATCCTCCTCCTCTCGGCCGCCGCAGTATCCGCGGCGACGGGCGACACCACCGACGGCGGCATCATCGCCGCCATCGTGCTCCTGAGCGTGGGGCTCGGGTTCGTCAACGAGTACCGCTCGGAGGTGGCCGTCGCCGAGCTCCACGAGAACATCCGCCACGACGCGCTCGTGTGGCGCGACGGGGCGCAGGTGCCGGTGGACGTGCGGGAGCTGGTGCCCGGCGACGTCCTCGATCTGCGCCTGGGCGACCTGGTACCGGCCGATGTGCGCATCCTCGAGGCCAACCAGCTCGAGTGTGACGAAGCGGTGCTCACCGGCGAGCCGACCGCGGCCGTCAAGACCGCGGACCCGACCTCCTCCGACTCGGTCGTCGACCTCCCGTCGTGCGCCTTCATGGGCACGATCGTGCACCAGGGCTCGGGGCGGGCCGTCGTGGTGTCGATCGGTTCGGCAACAGCGTTCGGGAAGATCGCGGTCGGACTGGGCGAACGGCAGACCGACACGGCGTTCCAGGCCGGGCTGCGCGACTTCTCGAAGCTGCTCGTGCGGGTCGCAGCCGTCCTGACGGTGTCGATCTTCGTGATCAACGTCGCCTTCTCCCGCCCACTGCTCGATGCGCTCCTCTTCTCCCTCGCCATCGCCATCGGCATCACCCCCCAGCTGCTGCCGGCCATCGTCAGCATCAGCCTGTCCACGGGCGCCCGGCAGCTTGCCCGTCAGCGGGTGCTCGTGAAGCGCCTGGTGACCATCGAGGACCTCGGCAACATCGAGGTGCTGTTCACCGACAAGACAGGCACCTTGACCGAGGGCGCCATCACCTTCGACACCGCACTCGACCCAACGGGCGAGCCGGCCACCGAACCCCTCGTGCTAGGTCTCGTCTGCAACGAGGCCACCATGGCGGCCGACGGCCCGGTGGGTGGGAACGCACTCGACGTGGCGCTGTGGCGGGCTCCCGCCGCCGCTTCCCTCGCGACGGGGCCGGACGGCCCGTCGAGCTACGAGCGCGTGGGCCTGCTCCCCTTCGACCACGATCGCCAGCTCGCGTCGGTGCTCGTGGGGGCGCCCGACGGCTCACAGCTGCTCATCACGAAGGGGTCGCCCGAGGCGGTGCTCGGCCGTTGCGTCGACGTCCCACCCGCGGCGCACGCGACGCTCGAGCGGCTCTTCGCCGACGGCGCGCGGGTGGTGGCCGTGGCCCGCCGCCCGGCCCCCGACCTGGCGGCTGCGACCACGGCCGACGAGCGGGACCTTGGCCTGGTGGGCTTCATCACCTTCGTCGATCGACCCAAGGCCGACGTGGGCACCTCGATCGCGAAGCTCGACCGGCTCGGCGTGACCGTGAAGATCATCACGGGCGACAACGGCATCGTGGCGGCGAAGGTGTGCCACGACATCGGGATCGCGGTATCGGGTGTCCTGACCGGAGCTGACCTCGACGCGCTCGAGGACGACCAGCTCGCCGCCGCCATCCCCGGCACCACGGTGTTCGCCCGCGTCAGCCCCGAGCAGAAGTCGCGCATCATCAAAGTCGCCCGACGCACCGGCGTCGACGTGGCCTTCCTCGGCGACGGGGTGAACGACGCCGTCGCTCTCCATGCCGCCGACGTCGGCATCTCGGTCGAGTCCGCCACGGACATCGCGAAGGACGCCGCCGATGTCGTGCTGCTCGACAAGGACCTCGGGGTGCTGGCCAACGGTGTGATGGAGGGTCGCCGGATCTTCGCCAACACACTCAAGTACGTGCTGATGGCCACGTCGTCGAACTTCGGGAACATGTTCAGCGCCGCGGGGGCGTCGCTGTTCCTCACGTTCCTGCCGATGCTCCCCTCGCAGATCCTGCTCAACAACCTGCTCTACGACTTCGGCCAGATCGCCATCCCCGGCGACCGGGTCGACGCCGAGGTGCTCGCCCGGCCGGCCGCGTGGGACATCGGCTTCGTCCGCCGGTTCATGACGGTGTTCGGGCCGATCAGCTCGATCTTCGACTTCCTCACCTTCTTCGTCATGCTGGGGCTCCTCCACGCCACCCAGGACGAGTTCCGGAGCGGGTGGTTCGTGGAGTCCCTCGCGACACAGACGCTGGTCGTGTTCCTGATCCGCACCCGACGGATCCCCTTCTTCCGGAGCCGTCCGAGCCTGCCGATGGTGATCACCCCGATCGCCTGCGCCCTGGTTGGTGCCGTGCTGCCCTTCTCCCCTCTGGCCGGCGTCCTCGGGTTCACCACCCTGCCGCTGAGCTTCTTCCTCATCCTCCTCGGGATGATCGCGATCTACCTCGTGCTGGTGGAGCTGGCCAAGAGCCGCTTCTACGCCACCACCCCGCACCCGGTGCGACCACCCCTCACCCATGTGCAGCGGCAGGAGCGCCACGTGGCCCGCCGAGCGGCTCGCTTCAGCCACCGCCGGGGGCTGCGCCTACGGAGTCGTCCGGCCCGCTGAGGCGGTCGGCCGGGCGTCGGGCCGCCGGACCCGACCGGCGCCGCCCTGGGCTCGCATGCCGAGGGCGCGCATGCCGAGGGCGCACAGCACGGCCCAGAGCGAGCCGAGGGCGACGCCGGCCAGGACGTCGGTGGGCCAGTGCACCCCCAGGTACACCCGCGAGAACCCGACGAGGAGCGTGACCACCACGGCCGCCGTCCACACGGCCACCTTCCGGGGCCACGAGGTGGTGAGCGCCGCCCCGAGGAGGGCGAGCGTGACGCAGACCGCGGCGGTCTGCGTGGCGTGGCCCGACGGGAAGGAGTACCCGGTGGCCGAGGCCACGAGCGGCGCCACCTGGGGCCGGGCCCGGCCCACGAGCGGCTTGATCAGGTCGTAGAGCGCGATGGCGCCGCCGAGGCTCAGGCCCAGCTGCGCGAGAGGCGCCCAGGACCGCGTGCGCCGGAAGGCCACGAGACCGATGACGACGACCAGCGGGATGAGCACCAGGGTGCTGCCGAGCCGGGTGACCTCGCGCAGCGCGGTGGTGAGCCAGGCCGTCCGATGCTCGGCGAGGTAGCGGACGACGGGTCGGTCGAGCAGGGCGGCGTCGTCAGCCCCGAGCACGTCCTGCAGGAGGATGCCGAAGGCCCAGCCCGCCGCGGCGAGCAGGGCGAGCTGGGCGGTGAGCGCCAGGCCCAGCGCGCCCCCAGGACGGAACCGGTCGCCGAGGAACCGCAGCTGCGAGCGGTAGCGGCGGACGAGCCCCGCGATCCTCGGGCGGTCGAGCTGCCGCAGCACGACGCCGCGCACCTGCTCCGGGTGGCGGGCGACCCACCGGGCCACGCCCACGACGACCCCGATGGCAGCCAGCGCACCGAGCAGCACCAGACCGGCCCGCCCGGCGTCGTGCTCGACGCGCCGGTAGGACGAGCCGGCGGCGTACCCGGCCAGCACCGTCCCGGGGGCCCAGATGAGGGCGCCCGCCGCGTTCCACCCGAGGAAGCGTCGGTACGGCATCCGGGTGGCCCCGGCGACGGCGGGCACCAGGGCCCGCAGCACCCCCACGAACCGCCCGAGGAAGATCGCCCGCCCACCCTTGGTGTGGATGTAGTGCTCGGCTCGGGCCCACCGCTCGGCCCCGACCGAGCGGCCGAGCCGGCTCCGCTGGAGCGCCGGGCCGAAGTGGCGGCCGATCTCGTAGCCGGCCGAGTCACCACCGACCGCGCCCACGGTAGCGACGGCCATCATCAGCCGGAGGTCGGCGTGGCCCTGCTGCGCGATGAAGCCACCGGTGAGCAGGGCCAGCTCGCCCGGGATGAACAGGCCGACGAAGGCCGACGCCTCGAGGGCGGCGAGCCCGGCGACGACGAGGTACGCAACCGGACCGGCCAGGGAGCCGAGCGCGTCAAGCACCGGAGCCCGAGGTGGAGGTCATGCGGCGCCCAGCAGGCGCTCCAGCACGGATCGCTGACCGGGCCACGCCTCGAACAGCACGGCCGGCGGCACCCGGCGGGCGGCATACCGGAAGGCGAGCGCCACCACCACGACGTCGTCCAGGGGCCCGATGACCGGCAGGAACTCGGGGATCAGGTCGATGGGCGAGATCACCCATAGCCCGGCCAGCGCGATCACGACCTTGGCCCGACGCGGGATTCGGGGGTCGGCGCGCAGGCGCCGCACCGTGGTCACGCAGTCGGGCAGGAAGCGAGCCAGCTCCTTGAGGGAGCCCTCGGGCAGGCGCGCCGCCAGCACCACGAGCAGCGCCCACGAGGCGAGCAGGCCGCCCACGCCCACCACCAGCAGACGGACCACGCTCGAAGGCTAACGGCGGCGGCTCCCGGTACCTGTGCGCGTGCGTCCACATGATCCGGTTCGAGCACGGCCATCCCGCTCCGTCTTGCCCCACACGATCCCCGACGCGCGGCGGGATCTATCCGGTGTCGGGGAGCGGTGGTTGGGTGGCGGAGCCGGGTGGGGTGAAGGTGCATTGGCCGTGGGTGTCGGGTGGGGAGACGTGCCAGCCTGCGGTCTTGAGCTGGTGGC
>DAIQBC010000102.1:0-9007 GCA_036781345.1 Acidimicrobiales bacterium
ACCCGCACGCACAGCTCGATCGCTGGTTGGCAGACGTCGCTGTCATGCAGGCGGGATGGCAGCTCCCGGCAAGCGCACCGCCCCGACCTCGATCGCCGTTGCTCTGATCTCTGTGGGCATCGCCGTAGCGGTGGTGGCTGCGGTGAAGGCCAGCGACAGCGGCAGCCGGTCGAGCGCCACGACGACCGACAACCCGACCAGCACGACGCCGAGTGCCACCACGTCTCCGTTGGCTGCCGGGGCGTCCTCGACCGAGCCGTGCGGGCGCACGGTCGACCCACCGGAGGTGTACGAGCACGTCGTGATGCTGCTGGAGGAGAACCGGACCTGGTCCGGCGGACGGTCTCCCGGGGTGGGCATGGGCTTCTCCGCCTCCGTCATGCCCTTCCTGCACGGCCTTGCGGCACAGTGCGCCTACTACGCCGACTGGGTCGAGACCGACGGTGCCCAGAACAGCCTGAACCAGTACATCGGCCTCACCTCGGGCGTCGCCAACCGCAGCACCGTGGACGACTGCGACCCGTCGGCCACCTGCCGCTCGACCGACGACAACCTGTTCCGTCAGATCCGTGAGGCCGGGGGAACCTCCCGCTCGTTCGTCGACGGTGCCACCGAGCCGTGCTCCACGGGTCAGAACAAGCCCAAGCACGTGCCGGCGCTCTACTACCAAGGTGGCGACGACGCCTCCCACTGCACCACCGAGGTCCTGCCGCTGTCCGAGCTCGACCCGGACCACCTGCCCACCCTGGCGTTCATCGTCCCGGACCAGTGCCACGACGGCCACGACTGCGACGACGACGTGGTCGACTCGTGGGCGAAGGCGATGCTGACGCCGATCCTCGACGGCGCGGACTACCGGGCCGGCACCACGCTCTTGGTGGTGGTCTACGACGAGGACCGGCCGGTGCCGAACCTGCTCATCGCCCCCACGGCCCGTGGTCAGGCGATCGCCTCCGTCGTTGGCTCCCACGCAGGGCTGCTGAAGACCATCGAGCAGGCGCTGGGCCTGCCTGTCCTCCAGCAGGGCCAGCTGCCCGATGCGGTGAGCCTGCGAGAGTCCGCCCACCTCTGATGGGGGGGTCGCGTCAGCCGGTGGGCTGGGCCAGCTCCACCACCTGCTGGAAGGTGGGACGGTTGGTGGCGCGGATCGTGTCGGGGATGAGCCCCGGCGTGAAGCTGGTGCGCGCGGCGGGGCTGCGCCAGGTGAGGGGGTCGGGCCCCTGCGGCGCCGACGACGTGCTGGGAACGGCTCGATTCGCTCGCCTCCGTACCGTCCCGTGAGGCCTCGTCCCGCGGGTTTTCGCGGGTTTTCGCGGGCTTTCCGCGGGGTGAGCGACGACTCCGGGCCCAAGACGGACACCGCCCAGGTCTATGACCTGGGCTTACGCGGTGGGCGCGAAGGGACTCGAACCCCTGACCTCTGCCGTGTGAAGGCAGCGCTCTAACCAGCTGAGCTACGCGCCCCGGGTGGGGAGAGAGACGGTACCAGAAGGCCCGACGGCGGCGGCCAGCCTGGCCATGCCGCGTCGTGCCCCGCAGATCCGCCTCACCTTCGACGCGTGAGGGTCTCGGGGAACAGGGTGGCGATGACGCGCTGGGCGTGGGCGTCGATGGCGGCGGTGTCGTCCGGATGGAAGCTCGTGAGCCGGCTGAGGAGGGGAGCGTTGGCGAAGGGCAGGGCGCCCAGGCCGATGAGCACCTCCCACACCTCGAGCGTGGTCAGGTCCGCCCCGGCGCCCACCGCCCGCACCGCGGCCCATGCCAGCTCGACCAGCTCGAAGCGGGGTCGCACGTGCCGCTCGACGATCCACGCCAACCGGGGTGAGTCTGCAGTGGACTCGAGGTTCATGACCCGGTGGAGCTCCGGCCGGGAGGCCGAGAACCGGACGAAGCGTCGGATGCTGTCGGCGAAGATCGCCGCCGGATCGCGGCCGACGCCGTCGGTCTCCTCGGGGTCGGCATCGATGGCCACCGCCAGGAGGCCGAACAGGTGGTCGACGGCGGCCTTCCAGAGCAGCTCCTTGGAGGCGAAGTGGTAGTTGATCTGCGGCTGGTGGGCGCCCGCTCGCTCGGCGATAGCCCGGGTTGACGCACCCTCGAAGCCGTGGGCGGCGAACTCCACCAGGGCCGCCTCTAGCAGGTCCTCCGCCACGAGCTCCGAGCCGCGTCGGCGTCGACGCGACGAGATCTCCGGAGCGGTTGCGCTTGTCATATCGTTCGATCATACTGCTATCGACCGATAAGCCAAGCCAGAGGACCGCATGTTCCGACTCCTGAACGTCAACGGGCGCGCCGCGCTCGAGCACGACTCCCAGTGGCACGACCTCGCCACACTCAGCGGCGACGAGGCGCTGGCCGATCCGATGGCGGCCGTCGCCCGCTCCTCGGAGCTCCACGCCTGGACCCAGGCCTGCGCCGGGATCACGGCCGGGGGAGCGGTCGCCGAGACCGAGCTGGGCCCGCCCGTGCCTCGGCCGCGGCAGGTGTTCGGCATCGGCCTCAACTATCGGGATCACGCCGGGGAGAGCGGGATGGAGCTGCCGCCGGCCCCGCTCACCTTCACGAAGTTCCCCACCTGCCTGGCTGGTCCCACGGCCGACATCCCGCTGTCGGGGGCGATGGTCGACTGGGAGGTCGAGATCGTGGCCGTGATCGGCCAAGAGGCCGCCCACGTGCCCGTGGCCGACGCGTGGGGCGTCGTCGCCGGCCTCACCCTCGGTCAGGACATCTCGGACCGGGCCGTGCAGCTCACCGGTTCGCCGCCCCAGTTCTGTCTGGGCAAGAGCTTCCCGGCCTACGGGCCGATCGGTCCCGCGCTCGTGTCGCTCGACGCCTTCGGGGACCCCGACGACATCGGTCTGTGGTGCGACGTGGCCGGCGAGCGCATGCAGGAGTCACGCACCAGCCTGCTCATCTTCGCGATCCCGACGCTCGTGGCCTACCTGTCGTCCATCTGTCCCCTCCACCCCGGCGACCTCATCTTCACGGGCACCCCGTCGGGGGTGGGCATGGCGAAGGGTCGCTTCCTGGCCGTGGGCGAGGTGCTCGACACGGGCGCCGAGGTCATCGGCACCCTGCGCAACACCTGCGTGCCCGGCACCGGAGCGCTGGCGCTGTGAGCCTGCACCGTCTCCTCGGGTTCCGGGCCGCCGTCGCTGATCCTGCCGGCCTGGCGGCGTACTACGGCGAGCTCGGTCTCTCGGCCCACGGCGACTCCGGCTTCACCGGGTCCGACGGCGGCGCGGTGGTGACCATCGACGAGGCACCGTTCCGTCGCCTGCTCGCCGTCGACCTCGGCTGCGCCGACGAGCGCGACCTCGATGCCACCGAGCAGCGGCTCGAGCTCGGTGGCGCCTCGCCGCGGCGCGATGCCGACTCGGTCACGGCCGTCGACCCGGCCTCACAGGTCGTCCTGACCGTGCGCGTCGCCGAACCGGAGCGAACGTCGTCGCCGACGGCCGTGGTCCAGCCCAACGCCCCTGGTTCGGTGGTGCGGGTGAACGAGCGAGCGCCTGCGGTGTTCGGCGCGGCGCGCCCGCCGCGCCGCCTCGGCCACCTCGTGATCGGCTCGCCCGACATCGCCGCCACACGCGACTTCCTCGTCGGCGGCTTCGGCTGCAAGGTGAGCGACGAGATCGAGGGGTTCATCGCGTTCCTGCGGTGCTCGACCGAGCACCACAACATCGGCCTCGTCCACTCGCCGGTGCCGATCCTCCAGCACTACTCCTGGGAGTGCGACGACCTCGACCACGTCGGCCTCACAGCCACGGCGATGTACCGCGGCGATCCCGGCCGTCACTCGTGGGGGATCGGCCGTCACTTCGCCGGCTCCAACTACTACTGGTACCTGCGCGATCCGGCGGGCTCCTTCCTCGAGCTGTTCTCCGATCTCGACTGCATCGACGACGACGAGGCGTGGGAGACGCGCGGTCGCACGCCGCTCGACTTCGAGCACATCGCCAATGCCTGGGGGCCGAACATCCCGACCGAGTTCATCGAGCCGGATGACCTCGCCGAGCTCCAGGCCGCCTGGGCGGCCCTCGACGCATGACCGTGCCTGCGGACGCCGTCGCCGACCTGCTGGTGGTTGGCTTCGGCCCCGTCGGCGCCACCCTGGCCGGCCTGGCCGCCCACCAGGGGCTGTCGGTCGTGGCCGTGGACCGCGAGACCGACCTGTTCCCCTTGCCCCGCGCCGCCCACTGCGACCACGAGATCCTGCGCATCCTGCAGGAGCTCGGCTGCGCCGACGAGGTGGTCGAGGCGATGCAGGTCAACCAGGGCATGGACTTCCTGAGCGCCAGTCGGGAGCCCCTGCTGCGGTTCCGGTCGTCTGGGCTGGCGCCCACCGGCTGGCCGGCGTCGGTGCTGTTCCACCAACCCGGGTTCGAGTCGGCGCTGCGCCGCGCTGTCCTGGCCACCGCGGCCGACGTGCGCCTGGGTGTCGGCGTCGCCACGCTCGACCAGCGTGGCGACGGTGTGATAGCCACGCTGGACGACGGCGAGCAGATCCAGGCCCGGTATGCGGTGGGCTGCGACGGCGCCCGCTCCCTGGTCCGTGAGCGCATCGGCACCTCGATGCACGACCTCGAGTTCGAGGAGCCCTGGTTGGTGCTCGACCTGCTCCTCAGCGCCCCGATCGCCGAGCTGCCCGACCGCGCCCTACAGGTGTGCGACCCGGCCCGGCCCCACACGCTGGTGCCGATGCCCTGGCCCCGGTTCCGCTTCGAGTTCATGCTGCTGCCGGGCGAGGACCCAGAGGCGATCCGACACCCCGAGCGCGTGCGTGAGCTGCTCGCGGCATGGATCGACCCGGATCTCGTAGACGTCGAGCGCTCGGCTGTCTACACGTTCCACGGGCTCATCGCCCGGGAGTGGCGGGCGGGGCGGGTCTTCCTGGCCGGCGACGCCGCCCACCAGATGCCGCCGTTCCTCGGCCAAGGCATGTGCTCGGGGATGCGGGACGCGGCGAACCTGGCCTGGAAGATCGCCGCGGTCCTGCAGCGAGGAGCCCCCGACGGACTCCTCGACACCTACCAGCTGGAACGCGAGCCGCACGTGCGAGCCATCGTCGAGGCCGCAGTGACCTTCGGGCGCATCATCTGCACCACTGATCCTGTCGAGGCCGCGGAGCGGGACGCCCAGATGCTGGCTGCACCGCGGGAGGAGACCGACGCGCCCCAAGGCTCCCCGGGCCTCGCGGAAGGGCCGGGCATCGGGCCCGCCGGGGGAGCCCTCGGCGAGCAGCCGTGGATCGACGGGATCCGCCTCGATGACCTCGTGGGCTCGCGCTTCGCGCTCATCACCTCCGCCCCGGTCCCGGGCGACGATCCCGATCGGGCCTGGTGGTCGACTTGGGCGACGGCGCTCGACGCGCAGACGCACCCGGAGCTGCTCGGCCTCCTGGGCGGGCAGGAGGCCGTGGTGGTTCGTCCCGACCGTTACGTGCTCGCGGCCGGTCCCCTGCACGACCTGACGAGCCGAGCCATCAAGCTCCTCGCTCCGACCCGCACGTCCGCCACCCTGCACCCCGTCGAGCCCTGATCCCTGTCATGTCCGATCCCCACATCGTTCGTGAGCGGGACTGCGCCGAGGAGCGGCGGGGCGACATCGTGTCCTGGCGCACACTCGTCAGCGCCGACCGCACCCCCACGGAGGGCCTCACCGTTGGCACAGCCGAGATCCAGCCCGGAGCCCCCACGGATGGAGCGCTTCATCGCCATCCAGTGGCCGAGGTGTACTACGTCATCGCTGGCTCGGGCCTCGTGCACATCGACGGCTCCGATCACCCCGCCGAGGCCGGCACGACGGTGTTCATCCCCGCCAGCGCCTGGCACTTCGTGACCAACACGGGGTCCGTGCCGCTGCGACTGCTCTACGCGTTCCCCGTCGACGGGTTCGACGAGGTGGTCTACGAGTACGCCGGCCCGGGGGTCATCTGAGGCCTTCAGGCTGCTGGCGAGGCGAGGCGGAGGTGGAGCCTGGGCGTTGCGCGCGGCAGACTCACGGCTCGTGGAGGGGGACGGTCGGAACGACCAGTGGTCTTGGCGCGCGGCGATGGGGCCAGCACCGCGGCGCCGCCGACCCGAGGTGTACCGGCGGCGGCGCGTCACCCTGCTGGCCGGCCTGAGCCTCCTGCTGGTGCTGCCGTGGTGCGCCACCCGCCGCGGGGGTGACGGGGGACCGACGGCCGGTGCCGATCCCGCTCGCGGCGCGCTCGTGGATGACTGCGCCGCGACGGTCGCCGCGCTTCCCGTGCGGGCCCGTCTGGCGCTCACCCTCATGGTCGGCGTGGACGGCGACGCGCCGGACGCAGCCGCGACCCTGCTCGAGAGCCCGACCCGGCCCGGGGGGCTGTTCGTTCGAGGCGGCCGTGGCATCTGGGACGACGAGGTCCTCACGGCCCCGCCTGGTGACGGCCTTCCCCTGCTGGTTGCCGTGGACGACGAAGGCGGGCGGGTGCAGCCCATGAAGGGGGTGCTCGACGACCTGCCCAGCGCCGCGTCACTGGCGCAGGAGTCGCCCGATGCACTGACGGCCCTGGCCGCCGATCGGGGCGCCCAGCTGCGCGGCCTCGGCGTCAACATCGTGTTCGGTCCCGTCGTCGATGTGGGGAGTGCGGGCGGCATCGGCGACCGCACCTTCGGCGACACGTCCGATGTGGTGTCGTCCAAGGCCGGCGCCTACGCGGCGGGGCTGCGCGCGGCGGGGGTCCTCCCGGTGCTCAAGCACTTCCCCGGCCAGGGCCACGCCGATGCCGATACCCACGAGGCGCCGGGCACCGTCCCGGCCCTGGCCCTCCTCCGCACCAGCGATCTCGTGCCCTACGACGTGCTGCTGGCGGCTGCGCCCACCGGCGTGATGGTGGGGCATCTCGACGTGCCCGACCTCACCGAGGCCGGGGTGCCGGCGTCGCTGTCACCGGCGGCCATCGGACTGCTCCGCGGCGGTTATGAGTTCGACGGCCTCGTGGTCACCGACGACCTGGTCTCCATGCGGGCGGTTCGCTCGCGCTTCTCCGTGCCCGAGGCCGCGGAGCGGGCGCTGGCGGCCGGTGTCGACGTGGTGCTGCTCTCCGAGCCGGCTGACGTGAAGGCCGTGCTCGACAGGCTCGAGGAGGCGGTCAACCTCGGACGCATCCCCGACCGCCGACTCGACGCGGCGTTGGCCCGCATCGGGGCCGTGGGCTGCCCGGCATGAGCTCAGCTGGCCGCGAGGATGTCCACGACGAACACGAGGGTGTCGGTGGCCTTGATCGATCCGTCGGGCTTGCCCTCCGGGTAGCCCTTGGCCGGCGGCACGACGAGCAGGATCTGCGAACCGACGGTGCGGCCCACGAGACCCTCATCCCATCCCACGATCACGTTTCCGGTGCCGATGGAGAACGTCGCGGGTGAGCCTCTGGTCCACGAGGAATCGAACACGGTGCCGTCGTTCCAGAGCACGCCCGTGTAGTGCACGGTGATGCTCTGGCCCGACTCCACGACGGCCCCAGTGCCCTGGATGAGGGGCTGGGCGACGAGGTCGGTGGGTGGGTCGCCGGCGGGGACGGTGATGGTGGGTGCACCGTCACCGTCCAGCTTCACCTCGGGAAGGCCGATCACCGGAGGCACCGCGACGCCCTCGGCCCGCGAAAGGGGTGTCGCCACGCCGAGAACATCGGCGACCATGAGGAGCGTGTCGCTCGCCGCGACGCCCCGCTGCTCGTTGGCTCCGAAGCCGTCCTTGGCTGCGATGGCGATGAGGACCCGTGCGCCCACCTTCTGATCGGTCAACCCGGTGACGAGGAACGCCGGTGCTCCGTCGATGGGCAGCGACGCGGGCTGGGCCCCGTAGGACGTATCGAGCTCCGCGCCGTTGGTGGCGTTGACGATGACGTAGTCGATGGAGACCGTCGTGCCGGCGACCACCGGGTCGCCGGCGCCCTCGATGAGGACCCGACTACCGGTCTCGGCGACGCCGAAGGGCTGGTCGAACTCCAGCACCGGCTTCTCGCCCGGGTCGCCCGTGACCGTCACATCGTCGAGCTTCGAATCCGTCACACCACCGGCCGAAGGGTCGGCCACCGTGCTGGTGCTGTCGGGGTCGGACACCGGCTGGTCGCTGCCACAGGCGGCGAGCACCCCTGTCGTGAGGATGAGGGCGAGGACGATGGTGCGACGCAAGGGGGCTCCTGGGTGGGTCAACCGATGGTGAGGGCGGCGAAGCCCCGACCGACGAAGACCTCGGTGGTCACGAGGTCGGGGATGGGGGAGAGAAGGCGGATCTGGCCGCTCACGGGCTCGTCCGGGCGGACGGCAGCGATGGTGGTGGACTCGGCGCCGAGGATGCGACCGTCAACGGCGCGGTACACGGCGGTCACGTCCACGCCGTCCTCGACGTCGGACCAGGTGGATCGCACGGAGAACTTGGTGACCGACCCCCCGTCCTGCTCGGGTTCGGTGACGACAGCCTCGGCCACCAGTCGGCCGTCGGTCGAGGCCGGGCGCAGCCAGGCACTCACCTCGACGGCGACCTCCAGCCGGGATGGTCCCTCGATCGGCTCGATCAGCGTGCGGCCGACCGCCATGCGCTGACCGGGCAGGATGCCGTTCAGGAGCGTCTGGTCCACGAGCAGCTCGGTGCCGGCGTCGTCGAGGATGCGGGTGACCACCCGCACACCCGTGGCCATCAGCTCGGGGTCCGGGTTCTCGAGCACGACGCCGTAGCCGCCGAGGGTGGCGGTGGGGTCGAACGGGTCGGGGAAGCTGGAGACGCCCTGCTCGGCCACCACCAGCGGCTGGCCGACGAGCGGAGAAGCGGTGGTGGTCGGGGATGTGGTGGTGGTGCTCCGCGGCGTGGTGCTGGACGGGGGAGCGCCGCCGTCCGGGCTGCTGCTGCAGGCCGCGAGGGCGCAGGGGAACAGCAGCAGCGCGGCCACGCGCCGGACACGCCTGGGCACTAGCTGAGGGTCTTGTTGAGGCGCTCGAGCGCCGTGTCCTCGGAGATGTTGAGCGCGAAGGCCAGCTCG
>DAIQBC010000103.1:0-8974 GCA_036781345.1 Acidimicrobiales bacterium
CCGTTCGAGGACCTCGTCGCCGAGCTCGAGCACTTCCGTCACTGCATCACCGAAGCGGCGGCGCTGCCGCTCGCAGGGCTCATGCTCGGCGACGGAGTTCAGGACTCGGTGCGCCGGAAGTACAACGACGTGATCGTGGCGCCCCGCCGTGCCCGCATTCGCGACTGCCTTCGGCGAGCGATCGAGGACCGGATGATCGATGCCGATGCCGATGTCGAGCTCGCGGGCACGTTCCTCACTGGCTCCTGGTACTCCCTCGCACTCGCCCGCGTCGCCTCACCCGATGATTGGGCACGCCGCACCGCCAGCCTCGTCTGGCGCGCGTGCGGCGGCCAGCCCGAGGAGCCGGCGGCGGCGAGCTGACCGACCGCGATGGCGCAGCGATGGGGGGTGCCCCGCATTCCGAGGTATCGAGATCCCTGGAGTGCCAGGGGCGATGACGTCGAGGGCATCGAGGGCATCGTTCATGCGGTCCTCGGAGCCGGGCAGGAGGTGTCCGGGGCGGTCCACGACGGTGACGACGGAGGTGTGACCGTCGCGGAGCGATCTCCTTCGGCCCCAACGGACCGAGGAGCTGTCGATGGTCCGGACCGGGCCCTCGAGGTGCAGCTGCGCGCCGGCGATCACGCCTTGTGGGGGCCTCGAGGCAACAGGTCGCCGAGCACGGCCCGCTCGCTGGTGCCGTCGGGATCGACGGCGACGACCACCAGGTCGCGACCGCCGAGCTCCAGACCCACCTGAAGGCACGCACCGCAGGGGAAGGTGAGCGCTCCGCTCGTGCGGGGCGAGGCCACCACCAGGGCCGTCGGCCGCTCCCCCGTGGCGATGGTGGCGAAGAGAGCCACCCGCTCCGCGCACATCGCCAGCCCGAGCGACACGTTCTCCACGAGCGCGCCCGTGACGATGGCGCCGCCGGCGCTGCGCACCGCGGCACCCATGTGGAACCCCGAGTACGGCGCGTAGGCCCTCGCCCGAGCCGCCAGGGCGGCCTCGATCACCTCGCTGAGATCCACGGTGCCTCCAGACAGATCGACGTCGCGGGGACACCGCGCCGCTCGACGCTCCGCCGATAGCTTGCGACGACCATCCAATCCATGCCGGAGGGTATCCGTAGCGCCCCTGCCTGAAGCCACCCCACTCCACGACCTGCGCACCGACGAGCAGGCGCCCGCGACGACCCACCCGACCAACACCTTCCTGCCGATCATGCTCGCCCGAGCCGCCCTGGCCGGATGAGGCCCGGTGGCGCGGTGGTGAACATCTCCGGTGTGATCGCAGAGCGGAACCTCCCGGGCATGGCCGTCTACGGGGCGTCCAAGGCCGAGGTGCGGGCTTTCGACGAGCCGTTGGCACGCGAAGCGCGTCGAGCGAAGGTTCGCGTGATCGACGCTCGCCCACCGCACACCGAGACGGGCCTGGCCCAGCATCCGATCGCAGGTGAGGCACCGAGCATGCCGACGGGCCTGGCGCCTGGGCACGTGGCCGCCGTGATCTGCGACGCGCTCGAGCACGGCGTGACCGACCTCCCCAGCTCGCGGTTTCGGGCTCCCTGAGGGAGCGGGTCAACCGCCAGGGTCAGCCTCCGAGGCGTCGGCCGTAGGTTGTGGCGATGGAGACGGTGTGGGTGCTCGGTGATCAGCTCAACCGACGGCTCGGGCCGCTCGGCCTCGCCACGCCGGACACCACGCGGGTCCTGATGGTCGAGAGCCGGGCCAAGCTCGAATCCAAACCGTGGCACCGGCAGCGGGCCCACTTGGTGATCTGCGCGATGCGGAGGTTCGCCGCCGAGCTGGTGGCCGAGGGCTTCGACGTCGACTACCGCAGATCGTCGCGTCTAGCGGCGGGTCTCCGCGCCCATCGGGCCCAGCACGCGCCGTCGCGGATCGTGGCCATGGAGCCGGCGTCGTTCGACGGTCTGGCGCTTCTCGACCGGCTGGGCGTGGATCTGGTGCGCTCGGATCAGTTCCTCTGTCACTACGAGGAGTTCGGCACCTGGGCCGCGGCCCGCCGGTCGGTGAAGATGGAGGACTTCTACCGATGGCAGCGCAGCCGGCTCGGCTACCTCATGGACGACGGCCAGCCGGCCGGAGGCCGGTGGAACTTCGATGCGGACAACCGCGAACGGCCACCAAGGGACGGGCGGACGTGGCCTGAACCCCTGCGCACGCCGCTCGACGATCTCGATCGCACGGTCCTGGGCGACCTGCCCGCCACGTGCTGGGGCAGCGACCCCGATGGCACCTGGGCCACCTCGCGCGAGGAGGCGCTACGACGCCTCGACCACGTGGTCGAAGCGGTGATGCCCGTCTTCGGACCCCACGAGGACGCCATGCTGTCGACCAGCTGGCACCTGGCCCACACCTTGCTGAGCCCCTACCTGAACCTCGGTCTGCTGCTGCCGGGCGAGGTCTGCGACGCTATCGAAGCGGCCTTCCGCCGGGGCGACGTGCCGATCGCGTCAGCCGAAGGGTTCATCCGGCAGGTCATCGGCTGGCGCGAGTACGTGTGGGGTCGCTACTGGCAGTGGATGCCCGACTACCGCGGCGCCAACGAGCTCGCGGCCCACCGATCCCTCCCTCCGGTCTTCGCAGGAGCCCCGACCCAGATGCGCTGCGTCAGCCAGGTCCTCGACGACGTCGGTGCCCACGGCTACACGCACCACATCGCGCGGCTGATGGTCCTGGGCAACCTGGCGCTGCTGGCGGGCATCGACCCCTGGGAGATGACCGACTGGATGTGGTCAGGGTTCGTGGACGGCGCCGAGTGGGTGATGCTCCCCAACGTGATCGGGATGGCGCTGCACGCCGACGGGGGCCGCATGGCCACCAAGCCCTACGCCGCCGGCGGCGCCTACATCGACAGGATGAGCGACTACTGCGGGCCCTGCGCCTACGACCGGCGACACCGGGTGGGTGCCGATGCCTGCCCGTTCACGACGCTCTACTGGGCGTTCCTCGACCAGCACCGGGAGCGATTCGGACGCAACGCTCGTGTCGCCCGCCAGGTCTCCGCCGGCCAGCGGCTCGGTGATCTCGACGAGGTCAAGGCCCGCGCCGCCGAAGTGCTCGTCGCCCTCGACAACGGGACGCTGTGATGCGCCGACGACGCGTCCGTGGCGTCCCCGATGGGGTCGGAACTGTGACCGGCCTCCCGACCACGAGGCGCATGGCGTGAAGCAGCTCTGGGTCCGGAGGGACATCGATGCGCCCGCCCCGGTGCTGTGGGAGCTGCTGGCGGACCCCGAGCGCTGGTCGAGCTGGGGCCCCACCGTCCGGGGGGCGGTGCTCGAAGACCACCAACTGCGACTGGGGAGCCGGGGCACGGTCACCACGGTCGTCGGGCTGCGCCTGCCGTTCGAGATCACCGCCTTCGAAGGCGGGGTTCGCTGGGCCTGGCGCGTGGCCGGCGTGCCGGCGACGGACCACACCGTGGCGTCACTGGGACCTGATCGGTGCCGCGTGGGCTTGGGCGCGCCGTGGGCCGCGGCTCCCTACCTGGCAGTCTGTCGGATGGCGCTGAGCCGACTCGACGAGCTGGCGACGGGACGCGACCCCGAAGGGGGGCGCTGATGAGCGACGTCGTGATCGTCGGTGCGGGCCTCGCCGGGCTGGCCTGCGCGCAGGACCTCACCCAGGCCGGCGTGGCCTGCACGGTGCTGGAGGCGTCCGACGGTGTCGGCGGCCGTGTGCGCACCGACGCCGTGGACGGCTTCCTGCTCGACCGCGGCTTCCAGATCCTCCTCACTCCGGATCCCTGGGACCGTGGCGGCCCCCATAGGAACCCTGGCGGACAAGGCCCGGTTGGTTCGGATGGTCCTCCACGTGAGACGGCACTCGGTGCGAGACCTGCTCCGGCGGCCCGACATGACCACGGCGGAGCGGTTGGCGCGGGCCGGCTTCTCGGCCCGGATGATGGAGTCGTTGTGGCAGCCGCTGTTCGCGCGCATCCAGCTCGATCCCGACCTCGAGGTGTCCACCCGCCGGTTCGACACGATCTTGCGGATGCTCGCCGTCGGGGCCACCGGGGTGCCGCGGCAGGGGATGGGGGCGATCCCGGCGCAGCTGGCGTCGACCCTGCCTGATGACGTCGCGCGGCTCGGAGCGCGCGTCGTGGACCTCGACGCCTCGGGCGCCATCCTCGAGGGGGGCGAGCGCGTCAGCGGCCGAGCCGTGGTGGTGGCCACCGCGGGGCCTGCGGTCCATCGGTTGCTCGGCGAGCGCATCCCGGATCCCGGCTCGCGAGCGGCGGGCTGCTGCTGGTTCGCGGCGCCCTCGCTCCCGTTGCCGGGCCCGCTCCTCATCCTCGATGGGGAGGCGAGCGGGCCGGCCAAGAACGTGGCGGTGATGAGCGAGGTGGCACCGTCGTACGCGCCCGCCGGGCGTGCGCTTGTGGCAGCGGCCGTGCCCGGCCCGGCCGCGCTGGACCCGGGCATCGTCGGTCGGGTGCGTGAGCAGCTGGCTGGCTGGTTCGATTCCGGGACGGCCGACTGGGAGCACCTGCGCACCGACGTCATCGAGCATGGTCAGCCCGCGCAGAGGCCTCCGCTCGACCCCAAGCAGTTGGTGGCGCTGGGCGACGGGGTGTTCGTGTGCGGCGACCACCGCGACACCGCCTCGATCCAAGGGGCCATGTTCAGCGGAGGCCGCACCGCCTCAGCGGTGCTGGAGCACCTCGGCGTCGCGCCCCGGCCGTGAGGTCCGTCGATGGGGGCTTCAGGTCGTGCCGGTCGGCGGGCAGCCACTCGTTGAGGGCGAAGCAGTTGAAGCGGACGACGACCCGCACGAAGATGCCGTACACGAAACCGTTTGCTCGTGCCGTTCTGCTGCGCGTGCCACGGACTCGTCAGTCATCTTGCGGACCGCACGCCGTCGAGCGCCAAGCGACGGGCCTGTCGCCCCGTCGGGCACGGCTCCGTGCCGTCGGCCTCTCCCGACGGACAGCGCTATGGCTCGACGGAAACGACCATTCGCATCTCGAGGGACTTGCGCACCACACCCTCTCGCGCGGCCCGAGATGCCGCCGACCACTCCTCGGACCGCTTGCCGCACACGTCGTGGGGAGCGTCATGTGCCTCTCTCGCGATGGCCACCATCTCGGAGATGGCCGCGCTCAGGGGCGCAGGCGCGGCGTCGGGCGGCTCGAGCCCGACCATCGCGGCGACCGCGTCGGTGAGCGCCGAAGCGGCTCCTTGGGCCGATGCCGACTCTGCGTCTTCGAGAGCCTGATAGCACCGTTCAGCAACATCCTCACCTGGCAGGGTGCACGAACCGTGCGCAGTGCTGAGAGTGTCGAACACGTACGCGCTTCGGTGGTCGATGTCGGAAGAGAAGTACCAGCGTTGACCGGGGTCGTGGAGGAAGGTCCAGATGTCATTGATGACCATGTCGTCGTCGCGCTCGAGGAACGACGCCGTTGCCAGCCCGTACCGGAGCTGGTGGCGGCGTCGGTCGATGCTGCGTCCGTCTGCGAGCACCAGTGGTTGGACGATCTGTTGAAGCGGGACCCAGAGGTTGACCAGCATCAACCCGGCACTGTGGTTGTGCCCGTCGGGTGAGTCGTGCCGGAACAGCTCGGGTGCCCGACCCTCCATGAGCTGGGTGAGTGGTGTGCCGTACACGTCCTGGTCGGCGTGCACCGAGGTGGCGACCCTGTGGTCGTTCATGCCCTTCGAACGCGGCCCCACCACCGGCAGACCGTTCGGACCGGACTTGCGCATGATGAAGCCCTCGTCGGCGATGTGCAGCACCTCGAGGGTCGTGCCGTCGGACCGCGGCAGGGTGGCGCCCTCGAGCGAGGACCGGATGATCGAGGCGTCCTCGTCGGTTACGATGCCAGCCTCTCCCACCCGTGCGAACGCATGCTGGAGCGACGCCAGCGCGGTCAGGTCCACGATGTCGAAGCCGCACTCGAGCAAGTCGGGTCGGACCGAGTGGTCCTCGCAGAGGTCGGTCGCCAGGCACGTGTGGAACTCGACGCTCTCGCCGCTGTATGGACCGGATCCCCGCGGGCCGGCGCGCAACAAACCGGGGTGATCGGCGTCTGGAACAGCCGCTGCACCGGGCATGAACCCCAACCTCACCGAGACCCCTGCATCCACGGGTGCCATGGTCCCCGATGTTAGGTCCGTCGAGCTCGCTGGCGATCCCGTCCCCTGGGAGACCCGCCTCGAACACGGGAACTTCGAGAACCTGCGATCCTTCCCGCCGAAGCGACCGGCTCGCCACGGGCCCGTCGCCCACGGGTGCCCGACTGAGGCGCCAGGGCCGGTTGCTCGGCTGGGTGCCAGCTAGTTGCGCGGTGCTCGACGGCCCAAGAGCTGGCGCGACCGGAACACGGCCGACCTCGATTGGTCCTGGGCGTTCACACTCCTCCCCGTCGACAACGGGCGGCGCGCACGCTTCGTGTTCCGCTCCCGCTGGACCGCCGCACCGTGGTGGCTCGCCGCCGCCTCATGGCTCACCATCGTCCCCGCTGACTTCGTCATGTCCCGCGACATGTTCCACGGTGTGCGCCAGCGAGCCGAACACGCCCACCACACCGACCTCCGTCGGTGATCCCGTGCGCCGCCACGGGTTCGTCTGTCCGACATAACCTACGGTTCACGTCACGTGGCAACCGCACTGGGCATCGGCGAGATCTCGGAAGACCGATAGCCGGAATGGTCGAACCGACAGTCCCCCTACTCGAAACGAAGCTGCATGCCCCTCGACGCCGCGGGGTCGTGGCCCGACCGCGTCTGCGCCCTGATCACCTTGGTCATCGGCACGGTCCTCCTCTGCCGGCGGGACACCAGCTGAGGTCGCCCGATCTGCTCATCGGCCGTCGAGCTGAGATCGGCGCTTCTCGCTCCTCACCCGGAGCTCGCTGACGCTGGTCTTGTGCGACTACCGCCACCCGGGCCTCAAGCGGTGCAACGGGTGATCGGCGACGGCGTATTGCCGCCAGGTTCCCGACACGCCGCCTTGGGGCGTCAGGCCCGAGGGTCGGGGGCGCTAAGGACCGCGTGCAGGGCGGCGAGGGTCCTGGAGAGGTGGCGGCGCAGCTCCTCCGCGGCGCCGGGAGCGTCGCCGGCGATTGCGAGCTCCATCAACGTGCGGTGCGCCTGGGCGGTGTTGTAGTCGGAGGGACGGTCGGGCAACCCGATCGTCGTCATGAGGCCGGCCCGATCGGACAGCATGGTGGCCAGCTGCAGCAGCCAGGCGGAGTCGCAGGGTGACAGCAGTGCGCGGTGAAACGCGGCGTGGACGCTGGGGGGCGCGATGCGCTCGGCGTCGAGTGCGGTCCACGCCGTCTCGACGCGCTCGTGGTAGCCGGCGTCGGCGGCCGCGACCGCTCGTCCGAGGGCCATCGGTTCGAGGAGCAACCGCAGCTCGTAGATCTCGTTGGCCTCCTGCAAGTCGACCTCGGCGACACGGGCCGAGCCGTGTGACTGGAGGACCACGAGGCCCTCGGCTGCGAGCTTGCGGAGGGCCTCACGCAGGGGGGTGGCCGACAGCCCCAGCTGTTCGGCGAGCGTGGAGATGACGAGCGTGTCGCCCGGGCCGAAGTCGCCGTGCAGGATCGACGCGCGGAGCTGCTGGTCGGCCCACTCGGTCAAGGTCGGTGGCTGTCCACCGCGGGCGGGTCGCGCTCGGATCGTCATGTCCTCACTGCGCCAGGACTCCTCTTGCCGTCTATTCTACATTATATAGGATCACGCCTCGATGTTTGTCGGCACCGAACAGCAAGGAGACGATCTCTGATGGCTCTGAACGGCCTGCTCGACATCGAGCTGAGCGTGCCCAACCCAGCCGAGCTGCTGGAGTTCTGGGAGCGGCGTGGCATGGTCCGCACCGCCGACGAGGCGGTCGGCACCGCCGATCGGCCGGTGCAGCTGCGCGTCGCCGAGGCGGGCTACCGCCACATGTCGGAGCTGCACATGAGCTGCGAGTCGGAACAGGACCTGGCCGACATCGCGGCCCGGATCGACGAGATGGGCGTCGCGTCGACCATCGCGGAGGGCCGCCTCACCTGCATCGACCCCGTCTTCGAGCATCGGGTCGTGATCGACGTGACCGCCGCGCACCCGTTGACGCCGGCCCAGCGACGCGCCTGGAACCACCCCGGGGAGCAGGATCGCGTCAACGCTCGTGCTGATGCGACCATCGAGGCTGCACCGCGGCCGCCGCGCCGGTTGGGCCACGTCGTTCTCGGCACGCCACACGTCGAGAAGGCCACAGCATTCTTCTTCGACGGGCTCGGCTTCAAGGTGTCGGACCAGATGCTCAACGGTGTCGCCACCTTCGGGCGCATCGAACAGGACCACCACAACCTGCTCATCCAGCCCGGCCCCACCTCCTACATCAACCACTACGCCTTGGAGATGGACGACCTCGATGCGATCGGCAAGGCCGGGCAGGCAGTGGTGGCCGAGCGGCCCGACGCGAACGTCGTCGGCGTCGGCCGCCACTTCCTCGGGTCCAACGTGTTCTGGTACCTCACCGACCCGGCGGGCACGATGTTCGAGCTCTTCTCCGACATCGACCAGATCGTCGACGACGAGGCCTGGGCGCGGGACCATTGCAAGCGCGACTGGATGGGCGCCGACGGGCCCGCCCCGATCTCCGTGTGGGGTCCGGCGGAGCCGGAGACGTTCCTGAACCCGGCTGACCTGCCAGTGATCGGCGCCGCCCGCGAAGCCCTCGGGCTGGACTGACGCGATGGATCTCGGCATCAGCGGACGTTCGGCCATCCTCCTGGCCTCGAGCCGCGGTCTCGGTCGCGCCTGTGCGGAGAGCCTCGCCCGGGAGGGAGCGCACGTGGTGATCAACGGTCGCACCGAGGCCGACGTGCGGCGCACGTGCGGCGAGCTGCACGAGGCCTATGGGGTCACCGCCACACCCGTCGTCGGCGACGCGACGACGCCCGAGGTGCATGACGCTCTGCTGGCCGCGTGTCCCGAGCCGGACATCGTGCTGCTCAACGGCGAGGGGCC
>DAIQBC010000104.1:0-8963 GCA_036781345.1 Acidimicrobiales bacterium
TCGAGGCGCATGGAGCCGGTGCGGGCGCGCACGAGCCGGTCGAGCTCGCCCGGGGCCACCACGCCGGTGGCGCCCAGGGCCTTGGCGAGGTCGCGCTGGAGGGGGTGCTTGGCGGTGGCGAGGATCTCGGCGTCGGGGCGGGCCTGGCGCAGGGCGGCCAGGGTGAGCAGGCCGAGGGTGCCGCTGCCGATGAGGGCCACCCGCTGGGCGTCGACGAGCGAGGCGGCGCGCGCGGCGCAGGCGGCCGGCTCGACCAGCACGGCGGCGTCGTCGGACAGGTCGGCGGGCACGGGGACGAGCTGGGAGGGGTGCGCCACCATCAGGGTGGACCAGCCGCCGCCGGTGCTCTCGCAGAAGCCGCACTGCAGGCCGGGCTCGAGGGTGCCGAAGCCGATGCGCTCGCAGTGGTTGATGCGCCCGGAGGCGCAGGCCGCGCACACGGGGTCGAACCCGCGGGCCACGCAGCTGAGCACCGGTACCACCACCACGCGGGTGCCGTCGTCGAGCTCGCCCACCACCTCGTGGCCAGGCGTGAAGGGGAAGGACACGATCGGCTCGAACCAGCGCGACGACGTGCCGTCGATGGTGGCGAGATCGGAGCCGCAGATGCCCGCCAGACGGGGCCGCACCCGCACCCAGCCGGGGCCGGCCAGCTCGGGGGGATCGACGTCGCGCAGCGACAGCGGGCCCACGCGGGCGCCGCCGCCGGGGGAGAGGCGCCCGGCCACCATGGCGGCGGCGAACTTGGCCGGCTTGCGGGAGAACACCAGCGCCTTCATCGTGTGCGCCCCGTGGTCTCGACCTTGCCGACCCGTCGGCTCCGTGGGCGACCCCACTCGGGACCGATCGGCAGCAGCGGGTGCGAGGCGCCGGGCGCCTTGTCGAAGTGCTCCACCAGCCAGCCCCGCTTGCGGGCCAGGGCGGCCAGCCGGGTCTCCGGGTTCACCGCCACCGGGAACCCGACCGCTTCGAGCATGGGCAGGTCGGACGTGGAGTCCGCGTAGGCGACGCTCTCGGCCACGTCGAAGCCGTGGACCTCCGCGTAGTCGAACAGCGCCTGGGCGCGGGCCTCGCCGGTGGGGGGCACGGCGGTCAGCTCGCCGCGGTAGGTGCCGTCGCCGCGCGGCGCGAGCGACGGGGCGACGATGTCGTCGAACAGCGGCCGCAGGGGTGCGATGGCGAGATCAAGGGCACCGGTGATGAGCACGGTGCGGTGGCCGAGGGCGCGGTGCTCGCGCACGCGGCGGATGGCAGCCGGGAACGACTTGAGCAGGATGAGGTCGCTGAACATCTCCACGGTGTCCGCGTCGAGCTGCGCCATGTCGGCGCCGTCGTAGCGGCGGTAGAAGTGGCGCAGGAAGTCGCTGCGGTCGCGCCGGTCGGCGGCCAGCAGGGCCGGTGCCTCCCGCAGCGTCTGGAGCACGAAGCGCAGCCGATCCTCGGGCGGCAGCCGGCGGGTGGCCAGCCACGAGTACGACGCCACCACGTTCGACGCGATGAGGGTGTTCTCGAGGTCGAAGGCGGCGAAGTGGCGGGCTGGGTCGAGCACCTGGCGGCGGAGCCGGTCCTCCCGCTTCTCGGCCACCCGCCCGCCGGGGGTGGTGCGCACGCGGGCGTGGGCCACCACCGAGGGCAGGTGCACGTTGGGGGCGTAGTGGCTCCAGTCGATCGTGCGGGGGTCGAAGGCGAAGGCGGCCTGGTCGGCCGGGTCGAGCCGGTCCCAGCGGGCCAGCAGGTTGTCGACGCCGTAGATCGCCTCACACTCGGCGTAGGCGCCGTAGAGCTCCACGTAGGCGAGGGCTCGCTCCACCTCCTCGCGCTTGTCCTCGAGGGTGGCCGCCCACGCTGCCTGCTTGCCTCGCAGCGGGAGTGACTGCAGCGCCTTCTCGCCCCGCTCGATGACGCCTTTGGCCCGCTCGAGCTGGCGCTGCACCCGGCCCCGCCCGGGGAACGACCACTCGGGCACGAGGATCGGCTGGCCTTCGACGTCGTAGATCGGGTGGTCGGTGAAGAACTGGCGCACCATGTCGACGAGGTGGCGGTAGCGCAGCGGGTTCACCGAGCCGGAGGCCACCTGGGTGATGGCGGGCTCGTCGGGCACGGGGCCGGCGGCGGCGTCGATGATCGCCGCCACCACGAGGTCGACCGGGATCACGTCGATGGTGCCCTCGGGCACGCCTGGGAACTCCTTCAGGAGCCCGCGGGCGTAGGAGATGATCACCGGCTCGGCCATGCGGAAGCCGCGGATCCAGCCCGGGAAGGGCTCCAGCACCGACGACTCGATGATCGACGGGCGCACGATCGACACCGGCACGTCGCCGCGATTCTGCAGCAGGGCCCGCTCGCCGAGGGCCTTCGTGTAGGCGTAGGCGTCGGGCCAGCCCAGCGAGGCGGCGCGGGCCCGGCCGGCCTCCACCATCTGGTCCTTCACCCACGCGGTGCGCCGCTGCTCGGTCTTGGCCGCCAGCGCTGGCCCGCCCGCGGCGCCTAGCTCGGTGTGGGCCTCCTTGCGGAAGCGGGCAAGGGCGTCGGGCCGGCGGCTGGCGGCGTCGGCGTCGGTGCGGGCCCTCCTGGCGCCGTCGACCTCGTGGCGCCAGTCGACGTCGATGAAGAAGGGGCTGTCGTGCACCGGGATCTCCGGCGCCGCGCCCCGCCGGTTGCCGGCCACATAGCAGGTGGACACCGACACGAGGTGCGGCGTGGCGTCCAGCGCCTGGAGGGCCTGCACGATGCGGGTGGGGCCGAGCAGGTTCACCTCCACCGCGGCGTCGAGGGGGGAGTCGAACGACACGGTGGCGGCGGAGTGGATGACGACCGCGCACGATCCGAGGGCGGCGCGCCCGGCGTCGTCGAGGCCCAGGCCGTCGGTGCCCACGTCGCCCGCGATGGGTGTGACACGGTCGGCCACCATGGCCGCGAACCCCTCCTTGCCGAGGGTGGCCCGCAGCCGGTCGAAGGCGTCGTTGCTGAAGATCTCCCGCTTGGCCCGCTGTTCCACCGTGGATCGCCGTCCCGGTCGGATGAGCAGCACCAGCGAGCAACCCGGCACGCCGCGCAGGAGCCGCTCGATCAGCGCGGTGCCGAGGAAGCCGGTGCCCCCGGTGATCGCGATGCGCGTGCCGTCCAGCCGCTCGGGAATCATCCCCTCCTGTCTACCAGTTGGTAGACAGAACTGCCCGCGAGCTCAACCAGGACGCGCGAGTGCGTCGTGCCGCGAGACCTCCTCCATGTCGTCAGCGGTGCAGACGGCGATTCGGGCCCGCCGGGGCAGCCAGGCCGCGAGCGCGTCGGACGTGAGCGGGCGGCTGAGGTAGTAGCCCTGCGCAAGGTCGCAACCGAGATCAGCCAGCGCGTCCCAGGTGACGAGATCCTCGACACCCTCTGCGACGATCTTCTTGCCGAGGTTGCGGCTCAGGTCGACGATCGCCTGCACGACCTTGTGCGCGGTGTCGTCGGAGAGCATCTTCTGCACGAACGACTTGTCGATCTTCACCGTGCTGACCGGGAGGCGGGTGAGGTAGGAGAGAGACGAGAACCCGGTTCCGAAGTCGTCGACCGCGAGGGCTATGCCGATGCTCTGGAGGCGGGTGAGCACCGCCAGGGACTGCTCCGCGTCCCGGATCACCTGCGTCTCCGTGATCTCGAGGCAGAGGCTGGTGGGCTGGTTCCCCGTGCTGGCGAGCAGGTAGCTGACCTGGTCGACGAAGCTGCTGTCGACGAGGCTCTGGGCGGTGAGGTTCACCGACACCTGGAGGTCGAACCCCTTGTCCCGCCAGGTGCGGCACTGCGCGAGCGCCGTCTCCAGGACCCACAGGGTGAGCGGGCGGATCAGCCCGAGGTGCTCGGCGAGGGCGATGATGTCCTCCGGCGGGATCCAGCCGTGCTCAGGGTGCTCCCAGCGGAGCAGCGCCTCGGCGCCGACGACCTTCCCGGTTGCGAAGTCGGCCAGCGGTTGGTAGTGGACCTCGAGCTGGTGCTCGGCGAGCGCCGAGCGGAGGGCGCCGGCGAGGCTCAGCCGCCACCTCGTGGCGCTGGCCAGGTCGGGGGAGTAGGTGACCGGGACGCCCTCAGCGTTCTCCTTCGATGCGTACATCGCGATGTCGGCGTGCTGCAGCAGCGTGCCTGACGTCGTCCCGTGCGCAGGGGCCAGCGAGATGCCGATGGCGGCGCCGACGCCGAGCTGGAGGCCGCCGATCGAGAAGGGTGCCTTGAGCGCCCCGAGCAGCAGGTCACCGAACCGAGTGGCCGCCTCGCCGCTGGCGACGGCGGGCAGGACGATCCCGAACTCGTCGCCGCCGAGCCGGGTCGCGGTGGCGCCGACAGGGAGCACGTCGATGATGCGCTCCGCCAGCTCGCGCAGCAGCTGGTCCCCGGTGTGGTGGCCGAGAGTGTCGTTGATGTCCTTGAAGCGGTTGAGGTCCATGACCAGTACAGCGGCGGCGGCCCCCGTGGACCTGCTCGATCGCAGCGCGCTCTCCACGGCTTGCTCGAACATGGCCCGGTTCCCGAGTCCAGTGAGCACGTCGTGCAGCGCCTGGTACTCCTTCTCGACTACCTCCACCCGCAGCTCGTCGACGAGGCGCGCTCGCTGGAGGGAGATGGCGACGTGGTTGGCGAGGGTCTCGAAGACCCGCAGGTCGTCCTCGTCGAAGGTGCTCACGTCCCCCAGGTGGTCGAACACCGCGAACGTGCCCAGCGGCTCGTCGGGCGACTGCAGCGGGCACGCCATGAGGTCGCGCGCCCGGCGTGAGGCTCGGATGCCGTCGAGGTCGGCGTCGCCACGCACACCCCGGCCGATCACGAGCGCTCTGTCCGTGGCGCGCAGGTGCTGCACCAGGGGATCGTGGGTGGGGAGGTCGTCGAGGTGATCCGTGCGGAAGTCGGTGCCGTCGTAGGTCACGCGGATGTCGGTCCACTGGCCGGCCCCGCCGGCCAGGCACATCTCGGCCCGGGCGGCCTGGAGCACCGTTCGGGCCTGACCAAGCGCATCGCGCACGGTGGTCGACAGCTCGGGCGAGGTCGCCAGGATCTTGGTGAACTCGTGCACCTGGCGCAGGCTCGCGTACTGCGCCTGGAGTCGGCCGAACTGGCGGTAGGCGGCGAAGAGCACCAGCCCGACGATCCCGACCATCCACAGCGCGGCGGGCTCGTCCTGGGCGAGGAGCACGCTGAGCAGCCCGAGGCTGACGGCCGCCGAGCTCGACGCCGCGCCGAGAGCGATCACCCGCCGGAACGGGTCCGGCTCACCTCCGGTCGAGGCGATCGCGAGCCAGACGGCGGTCGCGCCGATCACGTTCATCACCTGGCCCGCGGTCACTGCGGCGATCCAGGCCCAAGCACCGCTGCTGTGTCCTTGAGAAACGACGTGGAAGACGAACAGGTACGTGCTCGCCTCGGTCATGAACAGCGCCGCGTTGAACCCGAGCTTGGCTGGGGACCGCCGGAACTGCCATGCGAGCACGGCCAGACCGCCGAGCACGCGAGCGAGCACCAGATTGCCTGGAGCGACGGTGAAGAGGCCCACGACCATCGGGATCTCGACGAGGGTGAAGGAGTGCGCGTTCTCGCCGAGCTCGAGGTGCACCACGCAGCGCTCCGCGACCCCAAAGCACAGGGCCAGCAGCACCACGGCTCCCAGGCCGCTGGCTGGATCCGCGGCGGCGCTCGCCGACAGCGCGTGGTCTGCCCAGGCGAAGGACGTGCCCAGTAGCGCGACCCCGAGGATCAGCAGCCGAACCCCCCAGGCCGGTCCGGGTCGGAGCCGCTTGGCGCGCCCGTCGGCCGCCGGTCCCTCCTCGTCGGCTGCGCGCGCGGTCTCCATGCCCGTGGGTATCGGCTGGGGCACGACCCCACCTGAGCGCGGCTGTCCGGGCACGCGACCCGCTTGGCCATCCCGCGGTCGCGGACCTCCTGGATTTCCCCTCAAGGCGAACGCTGTGGGTGACGAAGAGTCACTTACAGTGGTCTCACCCTTGGGTGGGACGGCTGCTCACAACTGATCGGACGAGCGTTGATCCCCGGCCTGCAACTGGTCGCCTCTGCCGGGAGGAGCTAGTGGCGAACCCACCGTCCCTTGTCGCGTAGAGCGAGGGTGACATGGCTGGTGACTCCGATTCGTCGAAGCGTTCAACGATCTTGACTCGTGGCTGGCGCTGGGGGAGGGGCTGCGCGGGTGCGGTGGTGATCGGTCTCGCGCTGGCCGTCGCGGGTTTGCCGCTGGCCCTGCCGGCCACCACCTCGGCGGCCGCGACCACATCCGTGGCCAGCGACCCGGGATGGGTGCCCAACGTGGCGGTCCAGATCGGCGCCAACGAGCTGTGGCGGACCACGACCGGCAAGGGCGTCGGCGTGGCCCTGATCGACACCGGCGTGGACCCGGTGCCTGGGCTCACCTCCGGCAACGTGTGGCAGGGCCCCGATCTGTCGACCACCGCCGGCGTCCCTGCGCTGGTGGGGATGGACGGGTACGGGCACGGCACCTTCATGGCGTCGATCATCGCCGGGCACGACACCGGCGTGACCGTGGCCGGCACCTCTGGCCTGGGCTCCGGCTCGACGGCCTACGTCGGCATCGCTCCAGACGCCACGCTTGTGAACGTGAAGGTCGGCGCGGCCGACGGTTCGGTCGACCCATCCCAGGTGATCGCGGCGCTCGACTGGGTGGCCGCCCACCATGCCGATCCCGGGGTGAACATCCGCGTGGTCAACCTGTCCTACGGGTCGAACTCCACGCAAGCGTATCTGATCGACCCGGTGGCGGCCGCGGTCGAGCGCGTGTGGAAGTCCGGCGTCGTGGTCGCCGTCGCGGCTGGCAACGACGGGCAGCAGAACGCCCTCCTCACCGATCCGGCCACCAGCCCGTACGTCATCGCCGTGGGGGCCAACGGATCCTACGACGCCGCCGGCAAGAAGCTCTTCGTCACCTCGTTCACCAACTCAGGCAGCGTCGGTCGGCACGTCGACATCGCCGCGCCGGGAAGCTCCATCGTGGGGCTGCGGTCGCCCGGGTCCTACGTGGACGTCTTCCACACCGAGGGCCTCGTCCCCGTCGACGCCACCGGGCGCTACTTCCGAGGGTCAGGCACCTCCGAGGCGACCGCAGTGGTCTCCGGCACGGTGGCCCTGCTCCTGCAGCGCTACCCGTCGCTGACCCCAGACCAGGTCAAGAACATCCTCATGGCCTCGGCCACCCCCCTCTACGGGGCCACCGCCAACATGGTCGGCGCCGGCAACCTCGATGCAGGGGCGGCCTATTCGCTGGCAGGGTCGATCGTTGCCAACGGCGGCCAGATCCCCTCGTCCCAGCTGGACAAGTTCTCGAACCTCGCGACGAAGGGGGGCCCGCAGACCTGGCCCTCATCCACCGGCTCAGGATCCCTGGAGGAGTCCCGCGGCGGCGTCCACGTGCCCGTGAACAACGCACTGGTGACCGGAGAGGGGACCGTCTTCGGCGTGGACTACGACCCGACGCAGGCGGGCAGCCCGACGGCGCCATGGAACCGGGCGAGCTGGGGCGGCGGATCCTGGGGCGGTCACCGCTGGTCTGGCCATCGCTGGTCGGGGGACGAGTGGAGCGGGCACCGCTGGTCGGCCGACGTCTGGGACGGTCACCGCTGGTCGGCCAACAGCTGGAGCTCCGACCAGTGGTCGGGCGCCCTGTGGGACTCCACCAACTGGGACAGCGCCGCCTGGAGCGGGAACAACTGGGGTCAGCCCGCCTCACAGATCCAGTTCTCCTCTCCCGGTGGTGTGGCCGTCGACTCCGGCGGCAACCGCTGGGTGGCTGACAGCGGGAACAACCAGGTCGACAAGTTCAACCCATCCGGCGTGCAGCTGACGATCCTCTCCAAGACCGGCAACGGCGTCGGGACCAACGGGATGATGAACAACCCGACCGGCATCGCCACCGACAGCGCCGGCAACCTCTATGTCGCCGAGACCGGCAACAACCAGGTCGAGATGTTCTCCCCGACCGGCGTGTTCCTCCGAGCCTTCACGAGGAGCGGCGTGATCAGCAACGGGGTCGCCCTTCCGATGAAGGGCCCGCGGGGAGTGGCGGTCGACGCCTCGGGCAACGTGTACGTCGACTAAACCGCCAACCACCGGGCGGAGAAGTTCTCCTCGACCGGCGTGTTCCTCCAGGCCTTCACCACCAACGGCCTGCTCAACAACGGTGCCCCGGTGGCGATGAAGGGTCCGCGAGGTGTCGCAGTCGACGCGTCGGGCAACGTCTTCGTCGCCGACACGGGCAACAACCGGGTGGAGAAGTTCTCGCCGACCGGGGCGTTTCTGCAGGCGTTCACCGCCAACGGAAACCCGACCAGGTCGAACCCGGCCATGAACGCACCCCAGGGCGTGGCGGTGGATGCCGCCGGCACCCTGTGGGTGGCCGACACCGGCAACAACCAGCTGGAGAAGATCACCCTCGCCACTGGCGCCACGGCCTACTGGACCACCGTGGGTGACGGCACCTTCTCCAAGCCCACCGCCGTGGCCCTCGACGCGGCCGGCAACGTGTACCTGGCCAACAGCGGGACGGCCCAGATCCAGATCGCCGGACCCGACGGGATCCTCCTGTCGACGATGGGCATCTCGACACAGGCGACGAGCCAGCTGGCCTCCCCGTCCGCCGTCGCATTCGACGCGGCCGGCAACCGCTACATCGCCGACACCTCCAACGATCGCATCGTGAAGTCCACCGGCACCGGCGTGTACCTCACCGCGATCACGGCCAACGGACTCCCGAACGGCTCGCTCAACAAGCCCACCGGCGTGGCCGTCGATCCGGCCGGCAACATCTGGATTGCCGACACCAACAACAACCGGGTGGAGGCCTTCGACGCCAACGGCCAGTTCATCACGGCGATCACGACCAACGGGCTCCCCAACGGCTCGCTCAACAAGCCGATGGCGGTGGCCACCGACCTCGCCGGCAACGTCTACGTCGCCGACACGGGCAACAA